>NZ_FOOK01000006.1 GCF_900113175.1 Planifilum fulgidum
AAGGTGTTGCGTCGCCGTTATCATCGGAGTGAGCGGTTGTACATTGTGCTGGACAACTTTTCCCCTCACCACCATAAGAAAGTCAAGACTTGGGCCCGTGAAAACAACGTGGAGTTGATCTATACGCCGACATATGCATCTTGGTTAAACCGGATTGAATGTCATTTTGGCCCGCTTCGCAAGTTCGTTTTCGAAGGAAGCAATTATTCATCTCATGATGAATTGGCTAAAGCCATCCAAGCATACATCCGTTGGCGCAACAAAAACAAACATCACGAAGCCATCTTAAAAGAACAAAACAAGATCAAGGTTGCCTGAAGGGGCACTAGTACCAAAGCCCGCTGGGTTTTTGGTTAGATTTTCGATATAATTATCGGTAATTCCATATAGAGGAAGGAGTTGAAAAGGATCTGCAAGGGGGATGGATATGAAAGTTTTTTCGAAAAAAGATTTAGTATCCGTTTCCGCAATCGTTGCAGGGAAAGGAACAGGAGAAGAAAAGGCTCGACTGCGGATAACCGATGAACACCCAAAAAAAGTATGAAAAATCGCGGGCAATGATTCCGTTTCTGCTTTACTTTCGGCCGTCGGGCTGTTTTTGATGTGGCAATTTGCCGATGGGTCCAAGCCGGCCAAAGCGGTCGCAACGATCATTGCGCCTTGTGTCATGGTGCGGCTTTAGAGAGCCTGATCGGCGTCATCCCATAGGCTTGGGACCGCGCAGGAGATGGTCGTACCGCAGAAGCGGCGGAATCCCGGGCAGAGGGAACAAATCTTCACCGCCCAGAAAAAAGTATAGGACGTTCGTCTTCGGCCCCGGATTGCGCTCCATCCTTCGCGACAACGGAAGGGGATGTCAAACTTCAAGGGGATGATCGCAGCTGGAACCTGGTCAATCAAAAAAATATATCGGGCATTCCATGCCGGGGAAACTTGCCAGGGGGACACAGCTGGAACAACACCGCGGCAGATTGCCGCCAGGATGGAACAAGCAATGAGAGAAGGCCCGACAGCATTCTGAACTGGAGTGTTGAAACAATGAGCTCATGCACGAAGTTATCATCCAAGATGACAACACATTTGGCACCCAGCATGGTTGGTAACGGATCATCGCGGCGGAACAGAATATATTCCATTCACTCCGCCATCTAGGAAACGCTCTTATCGATTTATTTTCGGTTGCAAAATGAGGTCAGCAGGCATCCGGCCCCTTTTGAGAGACCCGAAGAAAACCGGGTTAAATTTTTTCTTTTTTGCGCAATCCCTTTGAATGCCTGTATATGGAGGAAGGAGATGACGCAGCCATGTTTGGAAGACGTGCTCCCTTTTTATTCGCGGCACTTCTCCTGGTTTTCACCGCTTGTTCTCAAAATCCGTCGACCCAAGAAACTGGGAACCACCAAAAAAATGAAACAAACTCCGCGGCGAAACAATCCGCACAAAATCCCGACAATGAAAAGCATGCATTCCTCGCGCCGAAATCCAAGCTGGACCGGATGAAGGATGTCAAAATTTACGTGGATCATCGCCGCTGGAAGTTGAAAGATCAATACAAATATGCCAAGGTCAACATGACGGTGGAGTACGTCTCCGAAGTCTCCAAAAAGGAGAAGCTCACAGTACACTTTGTGAAAAACACCACCCCGGAGTTTTATGTTTCCATACAGGAAGAAGGGATCAAATTATTCGACGGCGAGGCGAAATTGAATGTATTTGATAAGAAAAAAAATGAGCAGATGTACGAGTTCATCCTGAAAAACGACAGCGCGGAGGAGGATCAGCATGAGCTGGTCCGGGTCATCAAGGTCGAGGACGGAATCTTCGCCATCCACTACACGATGAAAAAGGCCCCGATGGCGAAAAAACATCGGCAAAAATGGATCGATTTGCTGTTGAAGGCCGAAGTGAAATAGTGCGCCGGGACCTGATGACAGCCGGCACCCGGCCGCGCCGCTTTCCAGAAGCTTGTCGCGAAAATCCGGAAAAAGGTGAAGCGGCGTACCGGACTTTGTGATCTTCAAACCGAGGGGCATCGCACCGGTAGGACTTACAGCCATCCAATGAGCAGAAATTATTTTTAATTTCCCGGGAAAAGGGGGCCGATGCCGGAAACCTTCCTTATTCTGCCAACGCGGAAAAGGAGAGATCCTGCTGTGGACAACAATGAAAAGTGGTATCAAGAAACATGGGCAATCATCCTGTTTCTCCTCATTTTTTGGCCCGTCGGGCTCTATCTCATGTGGCGCCATGCCCGTTGGTCCAAAACGGCCAAGGTGGTCGTGACGATCATCCTCGTCTTCTGCATCCTTCTGTGGGTCCTGGCAATCCTGGTTGCCGTCTCGCTGTATGTGCTGGATGCCGCCTCAGGGAATGACCGTGTCGGGGAAGCGGAGAGACCCCGGGTGGAAGAAACGGGTCTTAGCCCCTCCGAAGGAAAAGACGAACAGGATTCTTCCGATCCCAATTCAAACCTTCTGTTCGACCGGATGAAAGATGTCAAACTGTATTTCGACGATCGCAGTTGGACGTTGGGCTTCCAAAACAAAAACGGAAACAACATCATCATGGAATATGTGTTGGAAGGAGAGTCGGTCTACACCCGAAGCGAAATGGTCACGGTCAATTTCCTGGGAGACATGGCGGGCGCAACGCCGCAGCAATTTGCCGCCATGATGGAGCAATCGCTGAGGGAAGAAACCGACGGGGATCTGGAATGGAACGTGTTCAATGAGCAAAACAACGAACTGATGTACGAGTTTATTTTGAAAAATGACAGTTGGGAAGCCGATCAGCATGAGGTGGCGCGGGTCATCGCGGTGGAAGACGGGATCTTCGTCCTTCACTACATGATCGAAGAGGCGCCGATGTCGCCGGAACATCGGCAAAAATGGATCGATTTACTGTTGAAGGCCGAAGTGAAATGATGCGCGGGACTCGGCGGCAGTGGACACCCGTTTCCACTGCCTTTTCATTTTCACAGAAACCCCATTTCATAAAAGGATCAAAAAGTGTTCGGAAGGGTTTCTTTCAACTTTCAGAGAACGAAAAATATAAAACGGCTTTCTTTGAAGATATTTTTCGATCCCGGCGGCTGTCGAAGAACCCGGTGTCTTCAGCCCGTAAGGTTTTTTCGCGCGTATTTGCCTGCGGATGTAATCGCTTTCATCCTTGGACGAGGGGGAATCGATGTGAAAAAGCTGATCAATTCGCCTGAACAGGTGGTGCGGGACATGCTGGACGGCATGGTGGCCGCCCATCCCCATCTCAAAAAACTTCCCGGCACGCAGGTCATCGTCCGGTCCGACGCCCCCGTATCCGGAAAGGTGGGGCTGGTCAGCGGCGGCGGAAGCGGCCATGAACCCGCCCATGCGGGGTATGTGGGAAAGGGCATGCTGGATGCGGCGGTGGCGGGTGAGGTGTTCACCTCCCCCACTCCCGATCAGGTGCTGGAAGCGATCAAGGCGGTGAACGGCGGCAACGGGGTTCTCCTCATCATCAAAAACTACACGGGCGACGTGATGAATTTCGAAATGGCCTCGGAAATGGCCGAAGCGGAGGGCATCCGCGTGGCGAAGGTGGTCGTCAACGACGACGTGGCCGTCGAAAACAGCACCCACACGACGGGCCGCCGGGGAATTGCCGGCACCGTCTTCGTCCACAAGATCGCCGGCGCCTTGGCATCCCGCGGCGCCTCCCTGGAAGAGGTGGAGGCGGTCGCCAACAAGGTGATCCGGCAGGTCCGAAGCATGGGAATGGCCCTCACTCCCTGCATCGTGCCGGCGGCGGGAACCCCCGGTTTTCAGCTGGGGGAGGACGAGATCGAAATCGGTCTGGGAATCCACGGGGAACCCGGCGTCTACCGTACCAAACTGATGACGGCGGAAGAGACGGCCCGCACCCTCCTCGAGCGGATTCTGGAGGACCTTCCGCTCTCGTCCGGCGAAAAGGTGGCGGTCATGATCAACGGGCTCGGGGCAACCCCGCTGATGGAGCTGTACATCGTGAACAAGACCGTCTCCCAACTGCTGAAGGAACGGGGCATCGCCGTCCACAGAACCTTCGTCGGTCCCTACATGACCTCCCTGGAGATGGCCGGTTGTTCCATCACCCTGCTCAAACTGGATGAAGAGCTGACCGACCTGTTGGACGCCCCCGCCCGGACCGCGGCCTGGAACCAATGAATCAAGGAGGCACGGAATCATTGATTACGTTGAAACAGGTGGAATCGTGGCTCATCGAAGCCAACCGCATCCTGCAGGAAAAAAAAGCTTATCTGACAGAACTGGATCAAGCCATCGGCGACGGCGACCACGGCATCAATCTGGCCCGGGGGTTTCAGGAGGTGGCCAAGAACCTGTCCGATCAATCGTTCCCGGACATCGGCGCCCTGCTGAAAAGCGCGGCGATGACTCTGCTGTCCAAGGTGGGGGGCGCTTCGGGCCCCCTTTACGGGACCGCCTTCCTGAAGATGTCGACCGCCCTGAAGGATAAGGCGGAAGCCGCGCCGGAGGAGTTTGCCCGGGCCCTGGCCGAAGCCGCCGACGGCATTCAGATGAGGGGAAAAGCCCGGGTGGGAGACAAGACGATGCTGGACGTGTGGAAGCCGGTGGCCGACCTCGCCGTACAGCAGGGAGACCGGCTGTTCTGGGAAGCCCTGCTTGAATGCTCCCGCAAGCAGATGGAGTCCACGCGGGATCTTGAAGCCAAAAAGGGAAGGGCCGCCTATCTCGGACGGCGTTCCGTCGGCCATCTCGATCCGGGGGCGGTCTCCGCCCACTATCTGTTCGTGGCCCTGTCCAACACGATGACAAGGGAGGAAGCCGCGGAATGAGCTACGTGGGCATCGTGCTGGTTTCCCACAGCGCGGAGCTGGCGGAGGGGCTGAAAAAACTGCTCAAACAGGTTCAGCCCCACGTCCCCGTCGCGGCCGCCGGCGGAGGAAACGAGGGTGAAATCGGCACGAGCATGGAAAAGATCGCCGCAGCCATCGAGTCGGTCCGTTCCGAAAAGGGGGTGGCGGTCTTCATCGACCTGGGCAGCGCCTTGCTCAACGCGGAAATGGCCATCGAAGGGCTGGACGAACCGGAAAAGGTGCGCATCGCCGACGCGCCGCTGGTGGAAGGCGCCTATGTGGCCGCGGTGGAATCGGGATGCGGCAGCTCCCTGGAGACGGTGCTGCAAAAGGCCCGGAAAGCGAAAGACATGAAAAAGCTTTAAAGCCCGGTAAAGGATCGTTCGGGCACCGGCTGGCCATCCCGGAACGCAATCAAAAAAAGGGAGCCCTTGGCGTGCCAAGGGCTCCCTTTCTTACGCCCGGACCCGCTCCTCCCAATCCACCCGGTAGGAGTATAGCCAGTCGTGGGCATTGGGGCTGGCGAACAGCTTGAGGAAAAAGGGCATGGTCGCATCCCGCAGCCAGAGCAGGATCCGATTGGACACGGCCTTGTTGTTGCCGATGCTCCGCGAGTACCGGACCACCTTTTCCGCCCTCGGTCTGCGCAGGCGTTCGAAGGCGGCAAGCGCCTCGGCCGGATCGGGCAGATCCCGGAGGCAGCGGGCCAGGACGATCGCATCCTCCAGGGCCAAGGAGGCTCCCTGCCCCGCGTGGGGCGAGGTGGCGTGGGCCGCGTCCCCGATCAGGACCACGGGACCCCGGTGCCAGGCGGGTTGAAAGGGAACATCGTAAATCGGGTACATGCCGATGTCCCCTTCGGTGGATCGGATGATCTCCCGGACCGGTTCGGGATCTTCCGCGTGCCACTCAAGCAGCATCTCCCGCCGCGCGTCGTTGGACAATCCGCCAAGCGCCCCGCGCGTTGTCGCCTCTGGATGCGGGAGATTGCTGAACCAGTAGATCTCGCCGGACGGTTTCACCAGATAGCCGAAAAAGGCCTTCTTGCCGAAGATCATCCTCTGGACCCCCGGCGTCGGGGAGAGGCTCGGGTTGTAAGCGAACCCGCCGCAGCTGAGCAGGCCGGTGTATGCGGGGGCGGGAGCTTCGGGAAAAACAATCCGGCGGGTGCGGGAATGAATGCCGTCACACCCCGCCAGAAAATCGCCCTCCGCCTCCGTTCCGTCCGCAAACCGGGCAAGGACTCCCCCGCCCGCCGGAAATTCAATATCCTCCAGTTTCTTTCCGTACTCCACCCGGATCCCCTGACGGACCGCCTCCTCAAGGATCGCCTCCTGCAACAGCCACCGCTTGATGATGATCCCATGCCTCCCCCTGGAACCGTTATACACTTCGCCGAGGCGCTTGCCCCTCCCGCTGATCATCACCATGCGGGCGAAGGGAAACCCCTTCTCGGTCAGGGGTTGATCGATGCCCAGCGTCCTGAGCACGTCCAGGCCGTTGGGAGCCACGTTCAGAAACAGGCCGGCATACCGCGAGGGAGAAGGCTTTGTCTCGTACACCACCGCGTCGATGTCCGCCCGTTTGAGAAACAGGGCCAGGGCGGGACCGGCGATTCCGCCGCCGATAATGAGAGCCTTCCGCTTTTTCATGATGAAAACCCCTTTCAATGTTCGGAAATGGGCGTTACTTGTTCCCCTGATCCTTGAACATCCTCCGTTTCAGGGGAGGGATGGCGTTGACGAGACGGAAAAGGGTCTTGACCGTCGCGAGGGCGAACGCGTTGTCGGACACGGCCTGGTTCATGGCCCGCAAGGAGTTTTTGACCGCCTCGAAACCGTAGCGGATCATTTCCACCTCGTAGTCGTGGACCGCCTGGAGAAGCGATTTCTCTCCGCGCTGGGCGGCAACCAGATTTCGGCACAGGAGGGCGGCGTCTTTCAGGGCCGTGTTGGCGCCGATGCCGCGAAACGGGGTCATGCTGTGAATGGCGTCTCCGATCAGGGTGATGTTTTTCGTGCCCCAGTGGGCAATTGGAACGGAGCTGCGGATCGTCACCGGAGTGATGGCGGACGGATCGGTGAAATGAACGAGGCGCTTCAGATTGGGATGCCAGTCCGCGATCATCTCTAGGACGACGCGGCGGAGGATGGTTCCGTCGAGGTCCTTCAGCTCCGCCGGCAGCCCGAACTTTTCCCTCCGGGCGCTGAACCCCCACATGGCGAAGTCCGCCGTGTTATCGTGCAACAGGCCGGGCGGAAGCGCGACGGGGTTCCCGTCCTCTCCGGCGAAACCCGGCAAGCCCTCCGGACCGTCGCCGAACTCGTGCACCGCGAGGAACATGCAATGTCCGTTGGGTGCCAGGATGGAAGCGGGGCCGTCAAAGAGACGGGGAGGAAGCAGGGATCTCGTTTCCTCCGTCAGTGGAAGTTTTCCCATCACCGCCCGGACCCCCGTGTCGATCACATCCGCATGGGGCAGGAATTGCCTGCGGACCCTTGAATGCACGCCGTCGGCGGCGACGAGCAGATCCCCCGCGGCGGAGGAACCGTCCTCGAAGAACGCGGTGACCCGGCCGTCGTCCGCCACCTCGTAATGGGTGAACTTCTTGCCGAAGCGCAACCGGTCGCCCAAACCGGCAAGCAATACCTGCCGCAGGGTGATCCGGCTCACCGATTTGTGACTGTCGATCGGATCCGGAGCCTCCGACGTGTCACCGACAGACAGCAATTCCTCCATTTTTTCGGTGAAGAAACTGTAGCTGTCCCCTTTCCCTGACGTGGCCAAAAAACGTCAAAAAGGCGCGGAGGCAGGCATGCCTGAAGGGCGCGGCTCCCCTCGGGATTGATGTGAATCCGGTATCCCTGAAGGCGTGACGCGGGGGATGGGTCCCGTTCGAAGACCGTCGCGCGGATCCCCGCCATTTTCAGCCCCTGGGCCAGACACAATCCGCCGATGCCCCCACCGATGATGAGCACATGGGGCGAAGAAGTCGTCGACATGATGAACCCTTCCGGAGATTGATGCGCTCCGTGATGATCGGGATGTCGTCTGATATAATGGAGTTTTATCGAAAATCTTATTTCGAAAGATAATCATAACGAAAATCAATTATCTTGATTATCAAGATATTTACATTCTAACAGGAGGCCGATACCATGTCAACGGGCACACGGGAAGAATTGATCCAACATTTGACCGGCAGTCTGATGCAGGAGTACAGCCTGAGGGTGATCCTCTTCCACCAAACCGTCGCCGAAAATCTCGGGCTCAACGTGACGGATCACAAATGTCTGGGGCTGCTCGCCAACACGGGTCCGATCACCGCGGGACGGCTGTCCGAGTTGACCGGCCTTTCCACCGGCGCCATCACCACGGTCATCGATCGCCTCGAAAAAGCCGGTTTTGCCCGGCGCGAACGGGATCCGAAGGATCGCCGGCGCGTCATCGTGCGCCCCCTCATGGAAAAGGCGGAGGAGAAAATCGGGCCGATCTTTGAATCCCTGCAGCAGTCCATGAATCATCTGTGCTCGCGGTATCAGGACGAGGAACTGGAACTCTTGATCGATTTCCTTCAGCAGTCCATGCGGATCATGGAGAAGGAATCCGAACGCCTCAAAAAAACCCTTTGATCAAACCGGGCCTTCCGGCAACCCGGTCTCCAGGGAGGAATCGCAAATGGAAGATGTCCGGCTGGTCCGCATTTTGACGGGAAAGCCCCGGGACCTGGGAGGGGGGACGGCGCCGACGTGGCGGAGCGGCATCTGCAAAGAGCCGGCGGACGGCCCGGTTTGGCTGGGAAAAACCGGCCTGTCCGGCGACGGGCAGGCGGATCTGAAGCACCACGGGGGGCCCGACAAGGCCGTCCTGGCCTACGCGGAGGCCCATTATCCCCTGTGGCAAAAGGAACTGGGTCTTCCTCGCTTTTTCCACGGGGCGACAGGGGAAAATTTCGTCATCTCCGGCCAATCCGAAGCATCGGCGTGCATCGGGGACATCTACCGCATCGGGAAAGCGGTGGTTCAGGTGTCCCAACCCCGTCAGCCCTGCTGGAAACCGGCCCGCCGCTGGAACGTCCCGGATCTGGCCCTCCGGATGCAAAACACGGGCAGGACCGGTTGGTACTTTCGCGTGCTGGAGGAAGGAGCCGTGGAGACCGGCACGGAAGTGATCCTTCTCGATCGGCCCTATCCACAGTGGACCATCGCCCGGTGCAACGAAATCATGTACCGCCGCCGGGAGGACCGGGAATCGGCGATGCAGCTGGCCGCCTGCCCCTCGCTGTCGGAAAGCTGGGTCCGCACCCTTCTCAAGCGGGCGGAAGAGGGCAAATAAAGCTCCCGCGGCCCGGATGATGGATGGGCGGTTCTTCGGTCAAGGCGCGGGATATAGAGGGCAGTTGCCGGGCTCAGAGATGGCTTTTCCTCCTAAAACTTGACCCCGAAATTTCCATCTTTACAATTCCGGTCATTTTCCGTAAACTGTTTATGGAAACCGCTTGAAAGAAAGGAGGCACGCGCCAATGCAACCCATCATCATTCACCGGGCACTTCTTTCCGATCCGACATCCTGCGGCGCGGAGCAGCCTTTCCCGGAGCGGTTCAGGTTTGATCTCCCCCTTTTATTCGATTAAACGCCAAACCGGCCACGGGTGTCTGCTCTTCGCGCGCCCGTGGCTTTTCATGTCTTTTCGGCCATGGGAAGATTCCTGTGGCTTTTTCTTTCGCCGCTTTTGAATACTCCCAACCGAAAGGAAATGGAAACCGTATGAGCATCTTTCGCGATCTGTGGTGGTATTTCAAACGAGAACGACTCCATTACGGGTTGGGCATCCTGACGCTCTTTGCGGTCGCCCTGCTGGAACTGTTTCCTCCTTATGCCGTCGGAGCCATCGTCGACGCGATCAAACAGCAGAGTCTCACCCCAGGGGAACTGGGCAAATGGCTGTTTCTCCTGGGCTTGACGGCCGTGGTCCTTTACATCCTGCGCTACATCTGGCGCATTCTGCTCTTTGGGGCGGGGTTCCGCCTGGAACGCCTGCTGCGGCAACAGCTGTACAACCATTACACGCTCCTCTCGCCGCGGTTTTTCCATCAGCGCCGCACCGGGGACCTGATGGCCCACGCCACGAACGACATCGAAGCGATCGAATTGACCGCCGGCGACGGCGTGCTTACCCTGGTGGATTCGCTGTTCATGGGGGGAGCGGTCGTATTTACCATGGCCTTCTTTATCGACTGGCAGCTGACGCTGGTCTCCCTGTTGCCCATGCCCCTCATGGCTTGGGCCACCGGCCATTACGGCAACCTGATCCACCGGCGGTTCCACAAGGCCCAGGAAGCCTTTTCCGCCCTCAACGACAAGGTTCAGGAAAACATCTCCGGCATCCGCGTAATAAAGGCTTTCGGACAGGAAGAGGCGGAAAAGCGCGAATTTGAAAAACTGACTTCGGATGTCATGCAAAAAAACATCGCCGTGGCCAAGGTGGATGCCCTGTTTGATCCGACCATCTCCCTGATCGTCGGCTTCTCCTTCTTCCTGGCGGTCTCCTTCGGTTCCTATCTCGTGATTCAGGACCGGATCACCATCGGCGAGCTCACCCAGTTCACCATCTATCTGGGCCATCTGATCTGGCCGATGCTGGCCTTCGGCATGTTGATCAACATCATGGAGCGGGGCCGGGCCTCCTATGACCGGGTCCGGGAACTGCTCTCCATCCGGCCGGACATCACTGACCGGGAGGATGCCCTGGATCAAGTTCCGACAGGGGATATCAGCGTTCAAATCGCCGCCTTCACCTACCCCGGCAAGGAAGAGCCCTCCCTCCGGGACATTTCGGTCGACCTGAAGCGGGGGCAGACCCTGGGGATCGTGGGGAAAACGGGGAGCGGCAAAACCACCTTCTGCCGCCTGCTCCTGCGGGAGTTCGATGTCGAAGAGGGAGCCATTCTTATCGGCGGCATCCCCATCACCCGCTACCGGTTGGGCTGCCTTCGGAAGGCCTTCGGCTACGTTCCCCAGGATCATTTCCTCTTCTCGGCCACCATTGCGGAAAACATCGCCTTCGGCCGACCGGACGCCACCCGGGAGGAGATTGAAAAGGCCGCCCGCCTGGCCTGCATTCACGAGGACATTTTGCAGTTTCCCAAGGGATACGACACCGTGGTCGGCGAGCGGGGGGTCACCTTGTCCGGCGGGCAAAAACAGCGGATCTCCATCGCCCGGGCCCTGCTCATCGACCCGGAAATTCTGATCCTGGACGATTCCCTGTCGGCGGTGGACGCCAAAACGGAAACGGCCATCCTGCAGGCCCTGCGGGCCAACCGGGCCAACCGGACCACCATCATCACCGCCCACCGGTTGAGCGCCGTGGAAAAGGCGGACCACATCCTGGTCCTGGAAAACGGGCGGATCCGGGAACAGGGAACCCACGACCAACTGATGGCCCAGGGCGGCTGGTATGCCGACATGTACCGGCGGCAGCAGCTGGAGTCGCTGGTTGCACAGGGAGGTGTTGCCCGTGGTGATGCGTAGATTGCTCGGCTATCTGAAGCCCCACCGGAAACCCCTGATCCTTGCCTTCGTCGCCCTTCTGGCGGCGACGGCGGCCAACCTGGCCGGACCGATTCTGATCAAGGTGTTTATCGACAATCACCTGATTCCCAGAAACCTCGACCGGTCCGTCATCGCCGGACTCGCCGGCGCCTATCTCCTGCTTCATCTGGCCTCGGTGGGAATCAACTATTTTCAGCTCCTCACCTTCCATAAAATCGCCCAACGGGTGATCCGCCAGCTGCGCATCGACGTATTCACCAAGGTGCAGCACCTGGGCCTGGCCTTTTTCGACAAGACGCCGGGCGGCTCCCTGGTGTCCCGGATCACCAACGACACGGAATCGATCAAGGAATTGTTCATCAGCGTGCTGTCCACCTTTGTGCAGAACTTCGTCATGATCCTGGGCATCTTCGTCGCCATGTTCATCCTCGACGCCCGGCTCGCCCTCTTCTGCCTGGTCCTGATGCCGGTCATTCTCCTGATCATGCAGGCTTACCGCCACTACAGCGCCAAGGCCTACCGCCTCTCCCGGGAGAAACTGAGCCAGCTGAACGCCCGGCTGAACGAATCGATCCAGGGGATGAACATCATCCAGGCATTCCGGCAGGAAGAGCGAATGCGGCGGGAATTCGGCCGCGTCAACCAGGGACGCTACGAAGCGATGATGAAAATCGTCAAGATCAACGGACTTTTGGTCCGGCCGGCGATGGATTTCCTCTACGTCGTGGCGATCATGATCGTCGTCAGCTTCTTCGGCGTGCAATCCTTCAGCCGGGTGGTGGAGATCGGAACCCTGTACGCCTTTCTCAACTATTTGGACCGCCTCTTCGAGCCCGTCAACCAGATCATGTTCCGACTCTCCCAGATGCAGCAGGCGGTGGTGTCGGCGGAACGGGTCTTTGAGCTGATGGATCAGCGGCTGCTCGCTCCCACCCAGGAAGGGGAAGACGATCCCGTCATCCGGGAGGGGCGGATCGAATTTCGAAACGTCAGCTTCTCCTACGACGGCAAGACCGACGTGCTCAAAAACATCTCCTTCACCGCCCACCCCGGCCAGACGGTGGCCCTGGTGGGCCACACCGGGAGCGGGAAAACGACGATCAGCAACCTCCTGCTCCGCTTCTACCCGGTGGAGCGCGGGGAAATCCTGATCGACGGCGTCCCCCTGAAACGGTACAGCGACCGGGAGCTGCGCAGCAAAGTCGGCCTCGTCCTCCAGGATCCCTTTCTCTTTGTCGGGGACGTGAAAAGCAACATCCGCCTTCACAACCCGGACATCACCGACGAAGAGGTGGTGGAGGCGGCCAAATTCGTTCAAGCCGACTCCTTCATCCGCCGGCTCCCCCGGGGTTACGACGAACCCGTCGTCGAGCGCGGAGCCACCTTCTCCAGCGGTCAGCGTCAGCTGATCTCCTTTGCCCGCACCATGGCTTTGAATCCGAAGATCCTGGTGCTGGACGAGGCGACGGCCAGCGTGGACACCGAGACGGAGGAGGCGATCCAGGAAGCCCTGGCCCGGATGCGGCGGGGACGGACCACCATCGCCATCGCCCACCGCCTCTCCACCATCCAGGACGCCGATCTGATTCTGGTGCTGCACCGTGGGGAAATCGTCGAGCGGGGAACCCATCAGGAGCTGCTGAACAAGAGAGGACTGTACCACAAGATGTATCTGTTGCAGCAGGGACAAGGGGAAGGGGAAGCGGGCTGACGGCTTCCCCTCTCTGAGGAAGGACACAGCCTGACGGGACTTTTGGGAGGCGGGAGCCGAAAGCCCCCTTGACCCGCGGACCGATTATCGCATCGCCTCCCAACGCCGATCGAATAAATTTTTCCAATCAAGAGAGACTAACGGGCAAACGGCGAACAGGAGGCGATCGCATGGATATCCGGCGAGCCAAACAGATTCTCGACTCCACGAAGGAAGTGGAAGTTCACTACCAGGGAAAACCGGTCTGGATTCAAAACGTGGATGAAAGCAGCCAGACGGCCCGCATCTATCCGCTGGACAACCCGGACAACGAGATGACGGTCTCGGTCCATCAGTTGGAAGAGGTGTGACCGCGGCCGTCTTCTTTCTCCCGTCTTTTCCTCCAGTAAACCTCGAAGGCCCGGTCCAGGAACTGAATCACCTCGTCATCGACGGGATAAAATCGATAATCCGGCTTGGGGGATTTCCGCATCTCCCAGGCCTTTTCCATTTTCTCAAGGTCTCCCCCGAACATCCTCTCCGATAGGCTTACGATCTGCGCCACGACCCGCTGCACGTCCGGGGAATCGGGAGGATGGGACTGCGTCAGCCCTTTGATCTGCCGATAAAAGCGAATCCACTCCCCGCTTTCCGGGGCCCGGTCCTCCAGGCGCGGAAGGCGGCCGATGATCTCCCGCTCCTCGGGCGTCAAGGAGCGCTGACCCTCCGCTTTTCCGTACCGGTAAATCTCCAATAACTTCCTCCAGTCGATGGTCCCCTCCATTTGGTAAGAAATCAGCGTGGTCTCTATCCCGTTCATCAGGTGTTCGATCCGCTTCTTTTCCCTTTCCAGCCGCTCATACTGCGCCTTGAGAAACGCTTCCCAATCCGTTTCCCCCTCCAGATGCTCCTTGATCTTTTTCAAGGGGAAGCCCAGGAAGGAATCATCACCACCTTCTCCTCCATGAACGGCCTGTTCCTGCCCATTTTGACGGCCATCGTGGTATCCCGCATCGTCGACATGGAACACAAGGGGGAGACGTGGAGACTGCTCGGGGCCCTGTCCGTAAACCGGCACTTGCTGTTTGCAGCCAAATATGGATGTGCGGCTTCCTTGCTGCTGACCGTAGTGCTTCTCCAGACCTTCGCCATCCCGGGAATCGGATGGGCGAACGGCCTGGAAGCCCCGATCCCGTACGACCTGCTGTTTCGGTTTCTGGCAGGCACCATGCTGGTCAACCTGGTGATCATCGCCCTGCAACAGTGGGTGTCCCTGGCCGTCAGAAATCAAGCCTTCGGCCTCTGTCTCGGTATGGTCGGGGGATTTTTCGGCCTGA
Source organism: Planifilum fulgidum (assembly GCF_900113175.1). Classification (NCBI taxonomy): domain Bacteria; kingdom Bacillati; phylum Bacillota; class Bacilli; order Caryophanales; family Thermoactinomycetaceae; genus Planifilum; species Planifilum fulgidum. The sequence continues at coordinate 14,435 of NZ_FOOK01000006.1, forward strand.
CGGCGGACCTGTTTCCCGTTTTCGTCCGGCGGCTCCTCATCTGGTCCAACTATACGGCCCTCAGCCCCGTCACCCTCCGCTACGGCGACGGCACGGTCCGTTTTGTGACGCAAGACGCCGGATGGATCCTGCCCACCGCGCTCCTGTTGGTCGGAGCGGCCCTCTACCTCGCCGGAAGTCTTCATCTTTCCCGGAAGGACATCTAAAGCAAGGCAGGCTCCGAACACCGCTTCGCCCTTTCAAACAAACAACCGACAGGGGGATCGACGATGTGGAGACTCTTGGAAACGGAATGGATGAAGTGGCGGCGTTCCCGGATGTGGCTCGTCCTGATGACGCTTCCCGTCCTGAGCATTTTGATCGGCAGCGCCAATTATGCCTTGAACCAGGAGGTTCTCCGGAAGGAATGGTACAGCCTCTGGTCGCAGGTCAGCCTGTTTTACGGGGAATTTTTCCTCCCCGTGCTGATCGCGATCGCCTGCTCCCATCTGTGCCGGCTGGAGCATGCAAACAAAAGCTGGCGCAACCTGCTGACGGCACCGATCGCCGTGTCCCGGATCTATCTGTCCAAATTGGCGGTGCTGGCATGGCACATGCTCCTGGTGCAGATGGTCTTCTTCTTCCTTTATCTTTGCGCCGGGAAACTGCTTTCGCTGTCCGCACCGCCGCCGAAGGAAATCCTCGGATGGATGGTCCGCGGCTGGATCGCATCTGTCACCCTCGGAACGATTCACCTGTGGCTTTCGATGCGCATCCGCAGTTTCGCCGTTCCGGTCGGGATCGGCCTGTGCGGCGTCTTGGTCGGACTGGGAATGGTGGTGAAGGATTGGGGCCTGTTTTTCCCCTACTCCCTCCTCACCGTCGGCATGGGGGTCCTGAGCCAGGAAGGGCTGACGCCGGCGGAGCTCCTTTGGTTCCTCGCCGTCAACTTTCTCTATGCAATCCTCTTCTCCGCCCTGTCCCTACGCCGGTTGAAACGTCCGGAAGGACTGGTGTAAGGAAATTGAATGAAAAAGGGGCGTGCCGCACTATCCGGCCCGTGGATAGCTGGTCGGCACGCCCTGGTGCAGTGAGGGAAGAATTCTTCGGGATTGAAAAGATGGCGAAGAAACGGTTACATTCACAAATCACGGGATAACCGAATCATGTCCCTGCATTGAATGCCGTTTTCGAAAATCGCTTCGGAATAATGCCTTGTGAAGAAGTCAAAATCAATACCAATCATCCGAAAACCGCATTTCTGATAAAACGCCAGTTGCCCGATACTTGAATTTCCCGTTCCCACTTCCATCGTTTTATACCCCATGGACTTCGCCGTCTGGATGGCGTGTTTCAACAACTTTTTCCCGATGCCCTTTCCTTGATGCGACGGCATCACTGCGATATTCACCAATTCCACCGTTTGGGGTCTTGTCGGAAGCAGGACGTAAACGCCGATGATTTGACCCTTCCTTTCCGCCACAAAGCAAGTTCCCCTACGGATATATTCCTGAACCAGTTCTCGCGACGGATCCCGCCAATAACAATAATTCCATCGGAGGTTTTTCATTCATCTCTCGTATTTGAAAGTCCAATCCGGTCCACTCTCCTCCATGAGTCCACTACTGACATATTCCTTCAACTTCTTTCGACATCCACTCTTCTCCTCACCCCTTATACAACCGAATCCCCTTCTGCAGCAGGTATTCATCCACATGACGCTCGAAGGTGCGGAGAAACTTCCGGGTGTTTCCCATTTTGTTCTTCGTTAGCTCCCGGTCGTAGAACAGCACCCGAATCTTGCCGTCTTCCATATCTCCTGCCGACTCCGCTCCCAGACGGTCCTGCAGGTAGTCGATCACCCACTCCCGGGGGACATGGGCTTCAAATTCTTCTACTAGACGAATCACTTCTTCTTTCGTCTTTTTTGTCTCAACTGTATCTTCTACCCGTTCATACAAGGGTTCCGGTCGGTACAAATAGGCCGGTTTGCCCATATAAGCATTTCGATCTCCATCAATCATCCACAGCTCTTCAAGGCTAGGTAATCCGGCCACTTCAGTAAACAGATTCACCAAAGCCTGTGTTCGTTGAACATTAATTTCTGCATCTTCCGTTTGAAAAAACTTGAGATTATCGTAATCTTCAACTCTCAGTAATGTGTCATTGACACATAACCGATTAACATAGATCTCTTCTTCTACAGTAGGATTAAAAAATGTAACGTAATATAATTCATACCGATCTCTGTCAGTTAACACTTCATTTCGAACCTCATCAATGGAATCCAAGTTTCTGAGAGCTTCATCATCGTTAAATGCATATCCATCTAAACGACGAACCTTTCCCCAATGCCTCATCAAGACTTCCGTTACATTCAGACCAACTTCCATGTAGTTTTCCTTCAAATACGACCCCCAGTAAGTAAACATCAACCAACGATCAATTTCTTCGTCCATTATTCCCCCTCCCCTTATACAACCGAATCCCCTTCTGCAGCAGGTATTCGTCCACATGGCGTTCGAAGGCGCGGAGGAATTTCCGGGTGTTTCCCACTTTGTTCTTCGTTAGCTCCCGGTCGTAGAACAGCACCCGAATCTTGCCGTCTTCCATCTCCTGTACCGACTCCGCTCCCAGACGGTCCTGCAGGTAGTCGATCACCCACTCCCGGGGAACGTGGGCTTCAAATTCTTCTACCAGACGGGAAACGTCTGCTTTCATATCCGTAGTATAGAGTGTATCCTCCACCCTCTCATAAAGGGGCTCCGGACGATACAAATAAGCCGGTTTGCCCATAAAACCGTTCCAATCAAAATCGAGCATCCATAGTTCCTCAAGGGCGGGATGGCCAGCCACGTCCGTGAACACATCCAAAAACGCCTGCGTTCGCTGTTCATTTAACTTCACATCTTCCGTTTGAAAATACTTGAGACCATCGTACTCATATAAAAGTAACAACGATCTGTTTACGGACAATCTATTTACATAAATTTCTTCCGAAACAGATGGATTGAAAAAAGTGACTTTATATAGTCCATATCGATCCCTGTCACCCAACACTTCCTTTCGAACCTCATCGATGGAATCCAAATCCTCAAGCCCCTCATCATAATCAAAGGCAACTCCTTCCAAGCGGCGAACTTTCCCCCAATGCCTCATCAAGATCTCAGTTACATCCAGGCCTACTTCCATGTAGTCTTTCTTTAAGTACGATCCCCAAAAAGAAAACATCAATACCCGCTCAACTTCATCTGTCATTTTGTCTCCCTCCTACCAATTGATCTTCCTTATGACCACTTTGATGTTCAACCGCTCTTCGAAAACCTTCCGCATCGTCTCCAGCGCCTCATCCGGCGCCCGTTTCGGCACTTTCAGCATGTAGACCACATCCGAATCCGCGCGCGTGATTCCATACTCTTTGGCTTTTGGAAACTGATCCAGATGTTGCAGGAGATAATTGATAGACCTTTGATGTTCGGCAAATTGGATGTAACGCATCTGTCTTTTGTCACTAGCTGCAGGAAATCCTTCATAAAGGAATCTTTCTTGCTCTTCCTTTGCAACCTCCGCCAGCCGTTCAAAATCCCGCCTAGACCACCTCGACGATAGTGATTCGTCCGTTCTGATGTTGTCCGGTATCCTAAAGCTTTTCCTTCTGGTGGAATCCTCTTTGTAAGCCGCATCGAGCACTGAAGCAGACAAACCCCTGGTTTTACGCAACGGATTCGCAACCCGTCCTCTTGATCGCCCCGCCCCCGAGGCGGTGGAAGGCGCGTCGATGCCGCCGCATGCAGCCGCCGTTCCGTTAAGCCAGAACCAGTAATCCTACCAAGTATGTATTAGGTCAAAATGAAAGCTCGTCGACCTCCGGGGACATCTCGCGGAGATCGACGAGACTGAACACCTGTCCTTGTTTTCTTCTTTTCAACCCTTGGCAAATGGAAACTTTAAGAGTGGTTATTCATCAATGATTCCGAAACATCCGCACCCACTGTTGCACCTCCGGATCTGAAGATTTTTCCCAACGATCATACAAGGCCTTTCCGCCATCGGGCAAAAACCTTGCAGCACTGACGGCCTCAAAGCGGGGATCAGGCTGTTGGGGAGGAAGATTGAAAAACCATTCCAACCCTTCGTGATCCACTTTACCCATGGCAACCAGCGGCCTTAAGCACAGGGATGCCTGAAAAACAGGATACTCAAGCTCTTTTGAGTCAAGTGCCGCTTGCATTGCCGATAATATGTCGTCAGCCAATGTCTGAAAATGAAGTGTATGCGGTCTTTCTTTTCTGGGTATTAACATGCGTGTGAACGACCCTTCAAGAAAAGCATGTTTCCCATAAATTTCAGGGGAAAGAAACCGTCGAATCAAGGGCTTTTGAATCTCCCAATCATCTATGGGGCGCACAACTCGGAACGCCAGTTCTTCATAAGCACAATCCTCTCCCCACAACCGATGAGGAAAAAGAGCAGGGCCCTCATCCAAGAGTTGGGAATCAAGCAGCGATTGACATGCTTCCAAACCAACCGGTTCATACCATTCCAACAACGTCAAAGTGGAATAAAACCGGATCTCACGGCTTCCATTATACGCCAAGTGAATAACCCCTCTTAAACGCTGTGGGGAAATTTGCTCCATGTCCCAAACTTGATCTATTCCGACATAATTTCCGTCGTCATCGCATTCCAACAGTTTGTATGCCTCCGGAAAGGATTCAAACATTTTTGTCACCGCCTTAATGGTCAGTTCAAATTTTCAGGTCCTGATATAAAGCGATTAGGCACAATTCCCTTGATCAAAATTTCCTTATCACGCCTTGTGTTTTCAATAGCATTCTCCAGTTTTATTATACTTTCTATCAGTTTATCATACCTTCTTTTTGAATAATTCTCTCTTTGAATCAATTGATTCAGTTCCTGTTTCTTCATTTCTAAGCTTTGTTTTAGTTCCTGAATAATCCGATCTTGTCCAATAATTTCTGCTTGTACTTCTCCTTTAGAAATCGCTTCTTGAAGTTTATCCAAATCAATTTGAATTCGTTGCTTTCCATATCGTTTTGATATTCCTTGTTCAGACGTCGTCGATATATAGGGGGAATCATGTTTATTGATGTTAAGGATATGTTCTGTAATACTTGCCCGACCATTTGGATTAGCCGGAATGAGATTTCCCATTTCATCTAGATGTGCCTTGGGAATTTCCGTTTTTCCGCTTTGACTGGGACGAGTCTTACTGTAAAAATCATTATCTGCACGAAAAACACTATTGTAATGCCTTTTCGCAAACCGGATCGTCTTCTTGATCGCCGCGCCCCCGAAGCGGTGGAGGGCGGCGCTCAATAGCGTCGATGCCGCCACCTGCAGCCGCTGTGCCGGGGTAAGCCGGGACCATTGGTTCCACCAGGTCCGGGTCTCCGCCAGGGGATTGCGGAGAAAACGGGCGATGGCGTGGCCGTTTTCGGCGATGCTGATCAGGGTGGTGAGGATGGTGAAAGCCAGTTGGAGTCCTCCGAACAGCCACCAGCCGAGGGCGAGGGCCCCGAGAAAGATCAGCCCCTGCTCCCAGCCGTCCAGGCCCTCCCACCAGTTGGCCAGGGAATCGAACAGGCAGGCGAAACAGGCCGTCTCCGCCGATGCGGCCGCTCCGGCAATCACAACCGTCAGGACCAGTCCCAGGAGAGCGAAGGTTCCGATGATCGCCAGCATCTGCTCCCGGTGCCGGTCCAGCCCCCTTGACAATGCTTCTTCCCGTTTCCGCTTATATCCTTTGTCGAAGACCGTTTCGGCTCCCAGCAGGGAAAAGGCCAGCTGTTTCCGGTCCTGGACAAACAACAGGCTCTGCGCCAAGAGTCGCGGGTCCGCCAAAAATGCCCAAAACAGGTGACGAAGCTCCCCGAAGGGATGAATCACCCGTTCTCCCGGCAACCGGGGCAACCGGTCGCCGATCCGGTTCATGTCCCGATAATCCAAAAAGATCCCCAGGGCCAGCAGGATCAGCAAAGCCGGCTCGGCATAATATCCGCTGCCCAAGGCATCGTGGAGCTTGTTGATCCATTCGGGCAGATCTCCTCCGCTGTCGTTCCACACGGCGTGATCCAAGACCGCCCAGAACAGGAGAAACAGGGGGACGAGGAGAAAGGCGCGCCCGCCCTTGCGCCGCCACCGGATTCCCAAACCGACGCCGAGGGCGGTGAGGGCCGTGATGACGGCGTGACCGGACATCATCTCGGTGGCGAAATAGCTGGACTCGAAATACCCCGGAAACAGGTCGAAAAATTCCCAGTGAATCACCTGGCCGTCCCAGATGCTGAAGCCGTAGCCCCAGATTTTTCCGGAAGCCAGCCGGCGGGCCACCTCCTCCATCATTTGAAACCCACCCCCGACGGCCGCCCCGATCAGAGCGTAATCGCTCAGGCTGAGGGCGGTGGCCCGTCGGGAAAGCCACAGATAAACGAACAGGGGAAGCAGCTTGAAGATTTCCTCGACAATCGGCGTCACCACGGCGATGCTCCACCAATCGGAGGGCTCCCCGCCGAAGAGGAGGTGAATGATGGCCACAAACCCCTGGGTGATAAAGGGGATTACCCAAGCCCCCACCAGAAAAAACGCGGAATAGGTTTTCCAGGTGAACGTCTTGCTTCGGGCCAGGATCCAAAACTGCCACAACAGATAAAGGCTCCACAAAAATTGGACGAAAATCTTGCGCGCGTCCTCAAAAAAGAAGAGGCTCAAGAGAAAGACAAGCAGAGAAACCATGGAAAAGACCGTATAAGCGCGAATCCATCCCGGATGAGAAGCTTTCCACTGCAGCCACTTTTCCTGAAGCCGGTCCAATATTTCTCTCAGCCGCAGGCGAAAATTTTGCATTTTATGCTCCTCCTGGGTTAAGAAGGGGGTAATCCATATTAAAAACATCATAATCGGGAATTGGAACGTCCTCAATAAGCAAATGGTTGTATTTAACAAGATCGGGGAGAAACTCCTCACGCAAAAAGAACTCCATCGGCTAGTGTCGACGGAGTTCCGCACCAAAGCTTGACAAGACACTGGATTTTATCCCCGTCCTCTCCCACAGGATGGTGACCGGATTTCGCTCCTTCGGAAGGAGATATGAATGCCGGAAACAAGAAGCGGCCCTGATCTCAGGACCGCTTCTTGTAAATGCGGGAACCCTTTGCAAGGGTCTACGACCGCCCGTGACGCAGCGGGTGCAGGGCCCGGGCGATCTGCGCCCCCACCCGGGCATTGTGTTTGACGAGGGCGATGTTGGCGCGCAGGCTGTCGCCGCCGGTCAGGGTTTTGATCCGGTCCAGCAAAAAGGGCGTCACCCGCTTGCCGGAAATCCCTGCCGCCTCCGCCTCGCGCAGGGCGTCGGCGATGATGCGCTCCATGGTTTCTTCCTCCAGGGCGTCCGCTTCCGGGATCGGATTGGCAATGACGAGGCCGCCCTGAAGCCCCAGTTCCCACTTGGTGTGAATCACCCGGGCGATCTCCTCCGGCGTGTCCAGGCGCACATCGACGGGATAGCCGCTGGAGCGGCAGTAAAAGGCGGGAAATTCCTCCGTCCCCACGCCGATGACCGGGACGCCGAGGGTTTCCAGATATTCCAAGGTCAGTCCGATGTCCAGCACCGATTTCGCCCCGGCGCAGACCACCGCCACGTCCGTCCGGGCCAGCTCCTGCAGGTCGGCGGAGATATCCATCGTCTTCTCCGCCTGACGGTGCACCCCGCCGATGCCGCCGGTGACGAACACGTCAATCCCGGCCATCCGGGCGCAGATCATCGTGGCGGCGACGGTGGTGGCCCCGGGCTTGCCGGTGGCGATCACATGGGGAAGGTCCCGCCGGCTCACCTTCTCCACTCCGTCATGTTTCGCCAAGAACCGCAGTTCGTCTTCGGCAAGACCCACCCTGATCTTCCCGTCGAGGATGGCAATCGTCGCCGGCACCGCCCCGTGATCGCGGATGATCGCCTCCACCTCCCGCGCCGTATTCAGATTGTCCGGATACGGCATGCCGTGGGCGACGATGGTGGATTCCAGGGCGACGACGGGGCGGTTCTCCTCCTTCGCCCTGCGGACCTCCTCCGACAAATGCAAGAAATTCATCCCTTGTTCCTCCCTTGACGCCACCATTTCCGAAGCCAGGCGATTTGGGCCTGATGGTAACGGCTGTGGTCGGCGATGTGCCAGATTCCCCAGCGGATGGTGGCCGTTTTCCCGTCTTCATAATCGACCACCCGGTCCAGGTCATCGTCTGTCAGCCCAAGGCATACGTCCCGGAACCATGTCTGAACCCGGTCGTAGGACTCCAGCAGTTCCTCCAGGGGCACCCCGGACACGGCAGGAATCTTCCCCTGCCGGTCAAACATGGGACCGTAGGCTTCCTGCAAATCCCGGGGAACCGGCTCTCCCCGGAGGCGGTAAACCCAATGGAGATCCACCACCGCCAAGTGACGGATCAACTGTCCTGTGCTGTTGAGGTCCCCGAAGGGCCCCTTATAGTCCAGCTCCTCCTGGGACATCCCCTTCACCCGTTGCTTCAGTCTCCGGTATGTATCCTCCACGGTTGCGTAAAGGAGGCCGACGATCGGGGCCATCCCCGGGACCGGTTTCAGATCGTGATGCATTTGTTTCCTCCCCCACGTTTCCTTTGGTATAGTACAGCCATTGTACCACGTTTGACAATCCTCCGGAGGTGAACGGATGTATATCTCGGAGCTCCGTAAAAGAATCGGCAGCCTTCCGATCATCGTCGCGGGCGCCACCGTGGTGGTGATGAACGAAAAAGGGGAGATCCTGTTTCAGCGCCGCTCCGACTCCTTCGACTGGGGTCTCCCCGGCGGCGCCATGGAACCCGGGGAAACCCTGGAAGAGACCGCCCGGCGCGAATTGAAGGAAGAGACCGGATTGGACGCCGGTGCGCTTCAACTCTTGGGCGTGTTCTCCGGCCCCCGGTATTATTATCGGTACCCCAACGGGGATGAAGTCTACAATGTCATCGCGCTGTACCGGGCTCGACCGGTCCGCGGAACGCTCCAGATCTCCGACAATGAAAGCATCGACCTCCGATTTTTCGGAAAGGACCGCCTGCCCCGGCTGGAAAAGCGGGCCGCAGCGCTGTTGGAGGAATGTGGGGAACAAATATGGAAAAAGGAACGGGATTCCTGAGCTGCGGGGGCTTACATCACTTTTTTCTTTTGTCCGTTTCAAATCCTTGGAGATGTCACCTTGATTTTTATCCCAGTCCATTGCGTTACAATGCCTGCAAGGCACATCCAAGCAGCAGGGTGCCGCCGGTACGCCTTCAGACCCGTCACCGCTTTTGAAGGCAGGCCTTTCCCATACAGAAAAGGCGGATGCTCTGACGCCAAGGGAAAAATCCTCCCGGCCACGCGGGAGGATTTCTCATCCGCAAAAACAGTACGAAAGTTCCTCTTGCAAAACTCCCGCCGAGGAAAAGCGCGGATCCGATCCGGAAAGCCGGCGGTTTGGCAGGATCGTTCCGCTCCGCGGAAAAAATATCGGACCGCCAATGCGCGGTCCAAAGCGGAAAAGGTCACTTCTGCAGCCATACCTCCAGGCTGATGGTGCTTTCGCGAATGTCGCAGGTCTTGAATCGGCTCTTCGAGACCAACTGCTCGAAGGCCTCTTTGGTATAAGCCCGTTTGATGAGCATGAACTCGAAGGCCCATCGGGTCATGAGCCGGTTGATTCCGCTCAGCCCCAGATCTTCTCTCACATGCTTTTCGACGGCTTCCCGGGAAACATCCCCCCGCAAATCCAGAATCAGCGCCCGGCCCCCGGGCTTCAGCACTCGGTGCATCTCGTCCAGGGCCGTGACCGGCCGGGAAAAGTTTTTGAAGGCCGCCCGGCACACGATGAAATCAAAGGAATGATCCGCAAAGGGCATGGAGGAGGCGTCCCCGTGGCGAAAATCGATACCCACACCGGCTTCCCGGGCATTTTTCCGGGCGATTTCGACAAACGTCTCGCTGATATCCAAACCGGTGATGCGAAAATTGCCGAGCTTCGCCAACTCGATGGACAAATACCCCGGTCCCGGAGCCAGTTCGAGAATCTCCTCCCCTCCTGACAGCCCTTCCGCCACCTTTTGGGCGTCCTTTTTGTATTCTTCGATGCTCTTCTTGGTGTTGCGGGCATACCACGTGGCGATCACGCCATTCATGCCGATTCCCTTGTATCCCTTCGGGGTTTTTACGGCCATCGGCAATGCCTCCTTCTTCATCGAGCCTTCCCGAGCAGGCGCAAGTGATGTCAGTCATCCCCCTTCCCGGAATCCGCTTGCCTCCGAAGCCATTCTTCGTCCCAGGCGATCCGGCCGGAGCGCAAATCGCCGATCAGGGAACGGACCCATTTCACCTCCGCCTCCAGCATGAAGTGCAGATATTCAATCTCCAACAAAAACAGCCGGGGCAATGCCGGCCCCTCCTCGCGAAGGATGCTGTCAAGGCGGGACAATTTTTCGGCGAGGGCAGCCTCCCGCTCCTCCAGGCAGCGCAGAACTTCGCCGACCTCCAGCAGGGGAAGGAGGGAGAGGGCCGCCGGAAATTCGGGAAACTCCTCCTTCGGGAAAGAAAGCATCTCCTTGAGCCAATCCCGGGCCGTTTTGAGACCCTTTTCGGTCAACTCATAAACGGTCCGTTCCGGCCGGTTCTCTTCCCGGGAAGTCTCCCTGACCCGGATGAGTCCGGCCCGGAGTAATTGCCGGATGGTTTGGTAGAGGCTCGCCCTCCGCTGAACATTGATGACCAGATCCTTGCCGCGCTCCTTGATCAGCCGCTGCATCCGGTAAGGATGCATGGGTTCCTCCGCAAGGAGCACGAGGATGGCCAATGCCAAGGGTGAACGTTGAAACGACCGTGCCATGGTATTTATTTTACTAGTCATTTTATGTCTATGTAAAGGGCAAAAAAAATCCCTGACCGGGATTTTTCTCCCCGATTTGTTTCCCGCGGCAACGGGGAAATCCGGCATGTGAAATCGGCCCGTCCATTGATCGCCATCCGCTTCCGGCGTGACGCATTCAGCAAATTTTTCCCCCACTTGATCCATGAGCCGCCGATCCCCCGCACTTGACGCGGGCCGACGGGAAAGGGCCGTCACGCAAAGGTGACGGCGCAGCCCATATCCTTCGCCTCGAAAAACTTCTCGCCGAATCCTTGGAATCCCCGTCTCACGACCAGACCGTCATCCGCTCCTGCAGGTTGCTGGTGTGCAATTCCAGCTGGGTTCCGTCGGGATCCAAAAAGTTGATGGAGCGGCCGACGCCCCGGCGCACGGGCCCCCGAACGATGCGAACCCCGGACTCCTCCAGCCGGCGGGCCGCCTCATCGAAGTCCTCCTCATCGATGGAGAAGGCGACGTGATCGACGCCGAAGCCGGAATTCCCGCCTTGATCCCCGGCCTGCGCCTTCTTCTCCACCAGGGCGACCCAGGCCGTTCCCCATTCCAGGTAGGCATCGGTCCTTCCCCGGTGAACCAGCTTCATCCCGAGCAGATCCCGGTAAAAACCCAGGGATTTTTCCAGATCCGACACGCGAATCGTCACGTGATTGAAACCTTTCACCTTCACCTGAGATCCTCCCGGCACAATTTCAGCAAACCACGTCGATGGACAGCTGTCCCTCTTCCTCCGGCTCCCTCGCCGCATTGACGACCCGATAGGGAATCGTGACGGTGAAGGGCTCCCGGAAGGGGTTTGGAGAGAAGCGCAACTGCCGGGGGCTTTCCCAGACCGGAAGCAGCCTCCGGCCGAAATAATCCATGCCCTCCCGGAACCAGGGAAAGCGGTTTTGTCCCGGCTCGTTCAGGCAGACAAAGAGGGAAAGGTGGTCGCAGAACTTGAGGAGGCGAAGATCCCGATTCAATCCGTCCCGCTCCTCGCTCTTCATCCCCGCCTTCAACCGCTCCTGCCTCTCCAGCTCCTCCTCCCGGAAACGGACCGCCGCCGGGTCCGAAACCCCTTCGAAAAAGGAGGCGTAATGCATGCTGCACAGACAGCCGGCATACGCATCCTCCGCCGCCACCCGGTCGATCCCGGCTTTATAGGCGGGCAATTTGGGCCCGAGGGGATAGTCCATGAAGGAATAGGGACGATCCTCCTCCTCGTTCCACAACACCTCCCGGTCCAGAAGCCGCCAACCCACATCATGCATGGCAATGGCATAGACCGCGGAGGGGTGAAACCGGCCGATCTCTTTCAGTTTAAGCGCAAAATCGGCGGAAACCAGGGCATGGTCGTGCTGGCGAAACAGAACAAACCGATCCCCCTGCTTCCGAACAATCACTGCGGATCCCCCCGCATTCCCGTTATAATGACAAATCCACAAGCGGAGCCCATAGGGGGAACCTCCCCTTACGCCACGGAGAAATGCACGTCGCCGGATCCTGCCGGCGATCGCATCCCCGGATCCCCGCTCCTCCCCTTCACCGGACCAATCTACTCCTTAAGGGAGTGGTCACAGCCCCAGGCCCTCCAACTGACGGACATGTCTCCACACATGGACGATGGCGTGTTCCAGCATCTGCTCCACCATATAGATTTCCCGCTCGTTCCAGGAGGCGGGAAAAGCCTTCCCCAAGTCGTCGTCATAAACGCCGGCGGTCGCCTCCCGGCAATAGGGCAGGCTGAGGGAGAGCACCCTTTCCCACTCCCTTGGGGAAGAAAGGCGGCTGAGCGCTTCCCGCGCCAGGGGCGGAGAGACGTTCTCCCCCAGTTCCAGCTTCTCCCTCACCCACTGGAAATAAGTAAACATGCTCTCGACGATATGTACCAACAAATTGCGGACCGTCCCGAAATCCGTCACCGGCCGATCCAATGCATCCTCCGGCCAGCGGTTCATCATGGTCATCAGATGGTGCAGCGCCCGCTCGTGTTCCTCTACCAGGGCTTGAACGGCGTTCCTTCCGGACACGGAATTCATCCTTTCAATTTGGTTTGGGCAATACAACCTTCGCCAAAGGAAAATCCCTTTCCTTTTCCGCCCTTGCGTGATGCGGAGGAAGGCCCGCCGGACATTTAACGGCCTTTGCTTTGCCCGACATCACTTCCGAAGAAAAACTCCCACGGCAGACGGGAGAGCGGGCGCCGCCCGGAAGATGCCTCCGGTTCCGCCTCCCGGATCGCTTGAAAGGGGCCCGGGCAACAGGATTCCGACTTTCGGAACGACTCCCTAAAACCATTGGTTCATGACGCCGAACAGCAAAAAGAGGGATGCCACAGGAAGACCGGAAATCAGACCGAAACCCATGATCATCATGGAACTCATGAACCTTTTCACGTCCTCGGAAGCTTGGGGATCCTTGGTGATCTGCGAAGTGGTGAAATAAAGGGACAGAAAGGCAAACAAAATCGTCAGGAGAACCACCGCCAAAGGCAGGGTCACATCGGCGAACTCAACCGTCCTCAAGACGACGATGTGATACATGCCGTATAAGAGGATAGACATCGACACCAATTCGACAAGGAGGAATCGGATGACAAAACTTGAATACGCCCGCTGCCTCCGGGCCTGAAAATCCTCTTCCGAGGAGCTTTCGGAAAGATGAGCAACCACTTGTCTGTAAACGACAATTCCCCCGATCACCGCAATCACCGACGCGGCCACCAGGGACCATATCGGATTGAACAAAGGGGTTTTCTCCTTTCTCTCAAGATCGTTTCCGCAGGATTGCTCAAACCTGGCCGGTGAAAATCAATATCAGCATTCCAAGGGAGGCGATGGCTACCGCGATGATCAATGAACTTCCCACGGCATACAAGCCTTTGGTTTGATTTTTCATCTGCTCCGTGGTGCGGGGATCCCGCAATATCGGCAACACCATGAGATAGGGGAATAAGTTACCTAAAATGATGATTAAAATCACCGCCGCCAGGAACGGAGTCACATCCGTCACGCTTGTGGAGGCGCTTCCCTCTGAGAGAATGAAGTACATGCCATACAGTAGAAAAAGAATTGGAATCGCCTGGGTCGAAACGTGCCGAATCAAGTACCGATAATATCCCTGCTGTCTCCTCGCGGAAAACTCCTCTTCGGAGGAACTCTCCTCAAGGTGGGAGACAAAAAGCTTGTAGGGAATCAGTCCCCCGATCATCCCGAGCGCCGATGCGATCACCAGAGACCAAATCGGGTCCAGCACCGCTTTACCCCCTCCTTTCCCCGAGAATTTAGACGGCCCAAGAGGATCGCCGTCTTGGGCCGAACAAAGCTTTTAAATAAAATATACCTGATTTGACAGAGAAACAGAAGATTTTCCTTAAAAAATGCCGAAATGGATCCCGACGGGAAAAAGACGGATCGTCAACATGCGGACCCTTGCAAAGAGAAACGGTAAAAAATCAGGCATCCGTCTTGTAATACTCCATTTTCTTCTTGCGCCGGACAAATCAATAGTGCTTCTCGATGATCGCGAGAAATATGCCCATGGAAATAATCGGAACTGCATTGACCGCCATAGCCGCAGCGATCATCGACTGTATCATATCTTTCTTAACCCTGGCGGAAGAACGGGGATCATGAAGAACGCCGGCGGTGATGAAATAGATGGACAATAAAGCGACAAGGATCATCAAAAAAACGATCACCATCAGCAGAGGCACGTTTCCGGGAACGGCCTTTCCCGAAGAGATCCGGACGGCAGCAATTCCCATTAGTCCGGCCATCGTCCCTCCAATGACGGCGTATTTCAAGGCAAATTGCCGGAATTCCCGGTTGCTTCGGGACAGAAATTCCTTTTCATCGGATATCCCAGCCAGCTTGGAAATGTATTGTTTATAGCCGATCACTCCCCCAACCATGCTGAAGAGCGACGGAATCAGCAAGAGGCATTCCTCAAGCACGGCTTTCCCCCTTTCATCCGGGATCTTTCGGGCCCTTTTTCAAAGAACTCCTTGAGGAGAAGAAACTCCATTTCTTCCAACGGGCAGGGGAAAGAAAATAAGAGGCGGCGACGAGCAAGCCAACGGTTAAAAGGGCATAGGCCGAAACATACATCCAATAGATGTCGATCCGCCACTGGAGACCCAATCCCATATGTTCCCCGAAAAAAACGGCCAACTGCGTGATCACGGGATGCAGGCCGGCCAAAAGTTCAAAGGGTAGCGGGAGATGGTGAGGAGAGTCCCACAAAAACCGATCGTACAACAGGGCGATGAAAAACATCAACACGGGAATGCCGACCAAAATCATCGCCACCGCGACGTAGGCGGTCACCATCGCCGGCCCCGTCCGCCGGATCTGGGTGGAAACAAAGACGCCGAGCGCCCCCAAGAAGCAGACCGTGATCAGCAGATGAACAAAGGTATAAAGGATCTCCCCCGGGGAAACGCCTCCGAACAGAAAAACGGAGGCGTAAAGAGGAAGAGAGGCGACGATCAGCAGGATCACAAAGGCTATTGAGGCCAACCACTTGCTGAAGATGATCCCGCTGGATGAAAGGGGCAGCGTCAACAGCACGGAAAGCGTCTGCCGCTCCCGCTCCCCGCTGATCGTCCCGGCGGTCAAGCCGGGAACGACGAAGGCGAGGATCATCAGATGGATCAGCGCCAGCCCCATGAACAGAAACCGGTTTTCTTCCGAATTAAGAAACTGTTCCTTTTCCATCAAAAACATATAGGTGAAGATCAAAAACCCCATGATGCCCAGATAAAGGAACACAATCCAGGGGGTCCGGGAAAATCGCATCCGCTGGCGAACTTCCTTGTTCAGCACCGGATCATCCCACACCTGCGGCCATCGGTTCATGGACCCTTTTCCTCCCCGTTTCCCGCGATTTTCAAAAAAACGTCCTCAATGTCTGTGGCGACTTCTTCAAATCGATACACGGAAATCCCTTCGGCGATCAGGCGGGACAAAATCTCCGCCTGGCGATGCTCGTCCCCCTCCATCCCCACCGTCAGCTTGCGCTCTTCCACGCGGAGGGAGGTGATCCCTTCTTCCTTTTCCAGCAATTTCACCGCCCGATCCGCATCCTCCAGCAGATGGATTTCCACGGTCCGGCCTCCCCGATAGCGGTCCATGATCTCCTGCACATTCCCGGCGGCCACCAGTCTCCCCCGGTCCATCACGCCGATGGCATCGCAGAAATCGGCCAGTTCCGGCAGGATGTGTGAACTGATGAAAATCGTCTTGCCCATCGACTTCAATTCCCGCAGCACGGACCGAAACTCGATCCGGGCACGGGGATCCAGTCCGGATGCCGGTTCGTCCAGGATGAGGAGCTTCGGATCATGAACCAGACAGCGGGCCAATCCCAACCGCTGCTTCATCCCCCGGGAAAGGTGATCCACATAGGCGTCCCGTTTGTCCGACAGGCGGACCAGTTCCAACAGCCTGGAGATCACTTCCCCCCGCCGGGGCGGCTCAATTCCGTAACCAGCGGCGAAAAAGGCGAGATATTCCTCGGCGGTCAACCGGTCGTACACCCCGAAAAAATCGGGCATGTAACCGATTATGCGCCGCACCTCGTCGGGATGATCCGTCACATCCCATCCGTCGATCCAGGCCCTGCCTTCGCTCGGGGCGAGCAGCGTGGCCAAGATGGCCATGGTCGTCGACTTGCCGGCGCCGTTGGGACCGATAAACCCGTAGGCCGTTCCTTCAGCCACTTCAAGGTTGAGGGATTTGACCGCCTCCACATTCCCAAACCGTTTGGACAGATTCTCCGTTCGGATCATCGCACCACCCGTCCTTCCACTTCCAGGAGAGGTCCTGCCCCGGGCCGGTCCGTCAGGATCACGATGCGATTGAACGGAGAGACAAAATGGGGCAGCTCGTCCGGAGACAGACGGGAAAGCCGTTTCGCCTCCACCCATCTTCCCCTGTTCCAGTCGTACACCTCCACATAACGCCGCTTTTCCGGGAAAACATCGATCCGGAGCGGTTTCCAATCAGCCGGTGCAAAGGGAAGATCATAGGCGATCATCACCGGATTACTATGATCTTTGAGCGCCGAATCCTTCGTGGAGGAGAGCAAGCGATCTCCCTCCACATATTGGGAGGGAAGGGTGCCGCGGTTCCACAGGATCGTGTTTTCTTTTTTGACCGGTTCGATTTCGACGCGCCCCAACACCATCGAGAGGTGTTCCTCCTTCGTCTCCCGCCCCCGGATCCCGTAGGAGAAGATGGGCTCTTCCGTCCAGCCCGTCACACAGTATCCCGTCACATGACTCTGCATCAGATCTTCCCTCGTCTGTTTCCATTGCTGCTTCATCCTCTGTTTCATCTGCTGTTTCAACTCCGGTTTCGAAAGGTCTTGGATCTCGCCTTGGGCATCCCGGGAAACATCCTCCGCCTTAAATGTCTTGGTCTCCCCGGGGGCGAGGGAACCGACCCGCCGCACGTCATCTCCCAGGACGAGACTCACATCCCGAAAAAAAAGGCGGGTTCCGTTTTTCACTTCCCAGTGCCACGTTCCGTCCCGAAACCTGGCGACGGCGCGGAGATCCCCACCCAGGGAAGCCGTCGATTCCGCAGACATCCCGCGCGGGGTCCAATAAGGCACATCCAAAAAGGTGACCGCCGACCGGCCGGATACGCCCGCCCCGAGGCGGTTTTCCCCCTGCTCCGGAAAAGGCCACAACCAGAGGTTCGATTTCCCGTCCAGCCGGTATGTTCCCGCCTCCTGGCTCCAAAATGCGGAAACGCCCCGAACCTCCGCTTCACCCGACGCTTTCGTCTCCACGTAGGCAAGGTTGTGGACCAGCACCTCGTCCCCCCTGAGGATCTTGCCATAGGCGTAAATCCCCAAGGTTGCGGCGATCCCCAGAGACGGAATGATCCACCATGCCCATTCCCGCCGGTTCAGCGTCTTGAGAATCCAAAAGAGAATCGGCCCCACCCCAAGCGCATACACCAAAAAAAGCGCCGCCATCGCGGAAAGACTGGGAAGTTCGAGATGCGGCATCTTCATCAGGGCCTTTTCCAGGGAAGCATTGCCGGAGCGCGGAACGCCCTCCAACCGAAACGACCGTCCTTCCCCTCCGCCCAAAAACAGCATTTCCCGCCACAGCCGTTCGTTTCCGGACCATTCGGCCAAGGGAGAGGCCGTCAAATCATAGGCGGCGGATATCACCGCCCCCGCCCCGGCCGGACGCCGGGCCAGCAAGGGAAGATCCCCCGCGGAAATCACCGCCCGTCCCCCGTCCGCCAGCCGGACGCGGCCGACGGTCAGGGGGGATTTTGGCTCGGGGACGTTTCCCCAGCGGCGGAAGGGCTTCAGATTCTTCAGCGTCGTCGTCCCCTCCCCCTTCACCGGGAGGATCGGCTCCAGCTCCCCGGAGGACGAAGCGGAGGAGGAACCCGCCACCACCAGCAGACCGCCCTTTTCCACCCAACGGCGAATCGCCCTTTGGCGGGACTTTCCGAGGGAACCGACATCGATGCCGTTGATCACCAACACATCCAAGCCGGACAAGCCCAGGTCCCTGTTCGGAATCTCCTCCGCCCTTAACCCTTCCACCCGGATTTCGGAGTGCCCCGCCGACACCCCCAACCAACTTCTTAACCGGGAAGACAGCTCAGGTGAATCGCTCAACACGCCGATGAGCATCTCCGTGCCCGCAACGGTTCCACCGAGCTTTTTCCGGACCGCCACTCCGCCTCCGGTGCGAAATTCGATCTCCGCCACCGGCAACGCCAATTCCCTGGACAACAAAAGGGTGACCTCCTTGGAGGTTCCCCCCGCCAGTTTCACCCGTTCCCCCGCAAACGAACGATTTCTCAAATGAAACGGTTTGACGATCAGCTCTCCCTCCACGTCGGAACCGGAATTGGCGAGCCTGACCCGGACCGGCACCCATTCTCCTTTCATCACTCCGCCAAACCCCGGATCAACTTCCATTCTGATTTGCCCCGGCGACCCCTCCGCCACTCCCGGAAGACCCAGAAAGAAAGCGAACAGCACCAAAAGTCCCTTCCAAAAACGCGTCCTTGCCCGCTTGGTCAAAACCTGCTCCTCCCCGTTACAACGTTTGATTTCTTCCACCCGCCGGCAACCGTTGCATCGACGCAGGGTTATTTCCGCCGCAAAAACTGCACCGCCAAATTGAGCAATTCCTTCAGCGACAGATTCCATCCTTTTCCATACAACAAACGGATCAGGTATCGGATCGCATCCGTCTGCCGTTCGGAATAGGGATACCAGTTGATCTCCCGCTTTTTCCTCCCGGGGTGGGAGATTACCGACACCCGGTGACAGAAGCTCAACAGTCCCTCCGGACCGTGGTACCGGCCGATCCCGCTCCACTTGACCCCGCCGTAGGGAAGGCCCGGATTCGCCATGTTGATCATGACGTCGTTGATGCACACGTTCCCCGCTTCGATCCGCCCGGCAACCCGGCGGGCTTTCTTGCGGTTCTTCGTCCAGATGCTGCTGTTCAGGCCGTAGGGCGTGTCGTTGGCCAGCCGGATCGCTTCCTCCTCCGTGTCGAAGGGCATGATCGGCAACACCGGTCCGAAGGTTTCCTCCCGCATGATCCGCATCGAATGGTCCACATCCGTCAAAACCGTCGGTTCAAAATGGAGCCCGTCGGAACCGGTTCTCCGCCCCCCGCACAGGATTTTCGCCCCTTTCTCCTTCGCATCGGCAAGATGCGCCTCCACGATGTCCAACTGCCGGGGGAAAGTCATCGATCCCACGTCGGCCCCCTCTTCCGTCAACCGCAGGGCTTCCGTCCGTTCCTTCACCATCCGGACGAACGTCTCATACACCGACGACTCCACGTAAAGGCGCTCCACCGCCATGCAGGTTTGCCCGGCGTTGGTGAAGGCGCCCCAGACCGCCGCGTTCGCCGCCCGGCGCAGATCGGCGTCGGCGAAGACGATCATCGGATCCTTTCCGCCCAATTCCAGGTCGACGGGAATCAGATGCTCCGCGGCGGCGGCCATCACCTTTTTCCCCGTGGCGACGCTGCCGGTGAAAAAGATCTTGTCCGGGCGCGCCTGGATCAGCCGTTCCCCCACCTCTTTTCCCCCGTGGATCACCTGCACCACATCTTCCGGAAAACCGACTTTCCGGAAGACCTTCTCGATCAAAAGACCCGTGAGGGGGGACACCTCCGACGGCTTGATCAGCACGGCGTTTCCGGCAACCAGGGCGGAAATGGCCGGAATCATCGCCAACTGAAAGGGGTAATTCCAGGGAGAAATGACGGCCACCACTCCCATCGGCCGGTACTCCACCCAGGAGCGCCGGCCGATCAGGGTGATCGGTGTCGACACCTTCTTCGGCTTCAGGATGGAGGCGGCCTTCTTTTCGTAATACTTTATAAAATCGACCGTCAGCAAAATTTCTGTCATCAGCGCCTCCAGATGCACTTTGCCCGTGTCCCTGACCACCGTCTCCGCCAGTTCATCGGCATGATCGACGATATAGCGGCGAAGGCGGTTGATGTGATCCAACCGTTCCGCAAGGGGCAGATTCCCCCAACGCCGAAACGCCTTTCGCGCATGAACCATGGCCCGCTCAATCGCTTCCGGAGAAGTCTCCTCCAGTTCTCCGAGGCGCTCACCCGTCGCCGGATTGATCATTTCAATGACACCCATCATAACCCTCCCCCATCTTTTTTAAGACCGGTCAATACTCGTACAAAGGGATGGATGAAACCGGATGCAACCATACAATTCGCCAATCTCTTCCCGCCGACCTTCCCGTCCCGCGACGCGGGAGGTTCACGTTCCGTCCCGGACCTCCCGCGTTTTCTGAATCCTTTTCATGATCCTCGTGATCAGCCCGCGGGGCAAAAACCGGACCGAACCGACCAGCAAGCGATTGGACAGCCCGGGGATCGCCACCCGCCGGCCGGACATGAGCCCCCGGAAACCCTCCCGGGCGACGGTCTCCGCATCCATTTCACCGCGCTGGAACAGTCTGGACGTTCCAAACCCCGCCCGGGAACCGAATTCCGTCCGGGTGGGGCCGGGGCAAAGGGCCGTCACCGTCACCCCCGTCCCCCGGACCTCCTCCGCAATCGCTTCGGTAAAGGAAAGGACATAGGCCTTGGAAGCATAATAGACCGACATCAGAGGGCCCGGCTGAAACGCGGCGGTGGAGGCCACATTGAGAATTTTCCCCTCCCCCCGCCGGAGCATGCCGGGGAGAAACGCCTTGGTCAACCGGGTGAGCGCTTCGATGTTCAACCGGATCATTTCCCGTTCCCTCTCCCAGTCCGTCTCCGCAAACGGACCGTACACACCGATTCCGGCGTTGTTGACCAAGACGTGAACCTCGATCCCCGCTTCTTCCAGCTCCCGAATCAATTCCCCGCACGCGGCGGGTTCGGACAGATCCTTGACGACCACCCGGACGGAAACGCCGAAGCGCCTTCCCGCTTCTTCCGCCAGCCGCTCCAGCTTGTCCCGGTTGCGGGCGACCAGAATCAGATCAAATCCGCCTTCGGCAAACCGTTTTGCCAACTCGGCCCCGATGCCCGTCGAGGCGCCGGTGATCAGGACCGTTTTTCCAACGCTTTTCCGGTGCATGGATTCACCCTCGCTTGACGGATCCGCAGGTGGCACGATCCACCGCCTGCGCATCCGGAAAACCCGCGGGGTTGCCCGCAGAATTCGGCTTCCACTTTTCCTCCATTATAGAAAAGGCGATCTTGCGCCCGCAATGCCCCCATCATGGTTCTATTAAATCGTAATTATTACGATTTACAAACCCCGGTCATCTCTCTATAATAAAACAAGGAGTTTACCGTCGGGAGAGTGAACCCATGCCACGAGACAAAAAACTGCTGGTTGCCTTATCTCTCGTCATGATTCTGATGGCTGCGGGATGCTCCGGAGAAACGCAGGAAGATTCCGGCGGCGGACTGATGGTTTACGCCAGCGTGTATCCCCTCGCCGATTTTGCCGAAAAGATCGGCGGAAAACACGTGAATGTCACCCTCCTCGTCCCTCCGGGAGTGGAACCCCACGATTTCGAACCCACCCCCAGGGACTTGGCCCGGTTGAGCCGCGCCGACGTCTTCATCTACAACGGAATCGGATTTGAAGCATGGATCAAAAAGGCCAGGGAGATCCTGGATTCCGAGCGGACGGTGACCGTCGACGCCTCCGCATCGCTAAAGCCCCTGTACAGCGGATCGGGAAAAGGGCGCCAAGAGGCGGACCCCCATGTCTGGCTGGATCCCGTGCGGGCGAAAAAAATGGCGGAGGCGATCCGGGACGCCCTGATCAAAGCCGATCCCGATCACGCCGCCGATTACCGGACCAATTTCGATCGGCTCTCCCGCCGCTTTGACGAACTGGACCGAACCTTCCGGGAAATCGCGGAAAACGCGGAAAAAAGGGAGTTTGTCGTCTCCCACTCGGCCTTCGGCTACTTGGCGGATCGATACGGCCTTCGTCAGATCGCCATCTCCGGCTTGTCCCCCTCCGACGAGCCCGGTCCGAAGGAATTGAAGGCGGTGATCGAGGCGGCCAAGCGGCACCGGGTAAAGGTCATCTTTTTCGATTCCCTCGTTCCGGGGAACCTGGCCGAGACCGTCAAGGAGGAAGTGGGTGCCGAAGCCCTGGTGCTGAATCCCCTGGAGGGGTTGACGCCGCAGGAGGAGAAATCCGGGGAAGACTATTTCTCCATCATGGAAAAAAACGCCGAAAACCTCGGCAAGGCGCTGGGATCGGCCGAATGAGCCCCCGCCCTTCGGCGGAAACCGCGGAACATCTTGAAATCACGGGGTGATCCGATGGAAAAGACCCCTGCCCATCACAACAAATGGATCTCATATAAAATTCCACCGGACTGGGACGGAAAAAAAGTGGAGGAGGTCCTGAGGGGCCCCCTCGCCCTCTCCAACCGGATGATCAACCGCCTGACCCGGTGCCGCGGAATTCGGCTCAACGGCCGGATGCCCTGGCTGGGCCGGCGGGTGAAGAAGGGGGATCGCCTGCGCGTCGCCGTCAGACCCCTGGAGCGGTCCGACTTGGTCCCGGAACCGGTTCCCTTCGGCCTTCTTTACGAGGATGCGGATTTGATGGTGGTGGACAAACCGGCGGGCGTCAATGTCCATCCCGTCCATCCCGGGGAGACCGGCACCCTGACCCACGGCATCCTTTACCATTGGCAAAGTCAGGGCTTCGAAGGACGGGTCCGCCCCGTGCACCGGCTGGACCGGGACACCACAGGGGTTCTGCTCATCGCCAAAAACGCCTACATGCACCAGCTGTTGGACCGCCAGCTGAAAAACCGGTCCATCGGGCGGATCTACCTCGCCATTGTGCAGGGCCGTCTCACCCGGGAGACGGGCGCAATCCGCCTGCCCATCGGTCGGGACCCGACCCATCCCCTCCGCCGGCGTGTCGCCGAGGACGGAGCGGAAGCGATTACCCTGTACCGGGTTCTCGCCTCCACCGAACAGGCCTCCCTGATCGAGGCGAGGCTGGAGACCGGCCGAACGCACCAGATCCGCGTCCATTTCGCCCACCTGGGACACCCCCTGTGGGGAGACCGGCTTTATGGAGGCCCCGGCAAACTTATCGGAAGGCACGCCCTCCACGCGGAACGCCTGTCCTTCACCCATCCCCTGAAGGAAGAGAAGATGACCTTTTCGGCACCTCCGCCGCAGGATTTTGCCCGGCTTATGGAGGCACTGGGACTCCGAGGGAACCGCCCGCCGGCCCCTACGGCATGACGGGCGGTTTTTGCGTCTGTCACGCCATTTTCAACAAGGCTTCCCGGCCGGTCATGCCGGGGCGAATCCCGCGGCGCTCCGCCTCCAGGGTAACCGATTCCAGCGGGGCTTCCAGCAAATCTTCCAGACTGCGCACGCCGACAGCCCGGCCGGCCAATATCCCGCGCTCCGCCAATTTTTCATTCAGCAGTTTCACATCGAGCGCGCCGCACATGATATATCCTTTGTCCGTCGTCAAAACCAGCAGCCTCGTCTTGGGAAGCGCCACTTCCACGCCGATCACCCGGAGGCCGTCCACATCAAAGGGTTGAAGCCGTACCAAAAAAACTCCCTCCCTCGATTTCATTCCCTATCAGGGTATGTCGGGGAGGGAAACGGGTTGCCTGTTCAATGGAGATGGGGAGGAACGAAGGACGGCTTCCAAAGAGGAATTTTTCCTTCCTGCGCCATCTTCATCTTCAGCATCTCCACGAGGTAGATCCCCATCATCTGGAACAGTTCCTCTTCGCTCATTTCATCGATCAACCGTTGGATATCTTCCCGGGTGTGTTCTTCCAACAAACTGAGAACCAGGGTCACCGGATCCTCTTCTTCGTCGTTCAACTGGTCCCGGTACAGTGAATAAACCTCGTCGACAAATCGCATGGAGAACCCTCCTTCTCTCTATTGTAGCCGATCCTTCTCCCCTCTGAAAACGGCAGGGGAACTTCCCTTCGGAACGTCCGGACCTTAAACCCGGATCCAACGGGGCACCAAACAGTCCTTGACCGATTCCGGACGCTGGAGCCGCCAGGCGAGCACATCCCGTAAAAATTCCGGAAGATAGTAGCGGACATCTTCTCCGTTTTGCAGCTCGAAATACCCCACGCCGAAGGTGAACATGTCGACACTGGCCACTTGGTATTTCCGGTCTTCCTGAAGCCGCTCGCCTCCCACGCGGACGGAGCGGATCTTCTGATAGGGCTTCGCCTCGGGACGGTACTCCACCTGAAGCCCGGAAACATTGATCGTTCCCAGCCGTTCACCCCGGAATCCAAAACCGCGGATCTTAAGGCGCTGAAACTCCTCCAGCAGGGCCTCCTCCAGCGTGCGCAGGATTTGCCGCCCCGTCAGCATCATTTTACACGGATTGATCGGATGTGGACAGATCTGATGCAAGCGCCCCTTTGTCACCGGCCCGCGATCCAGCCCGCCCAACAGCTGCCCGGCATTGACCAGGGCCACCTCGGCCCCCACCCACTCCCTCAATCCGTCCGCCAGGAGGTTTCCCAAGGGAGATTCCCGGTACCAATCGATGGAGAGGGGGCGATCCAGGCATCCGATCGGGCTGGAAAGAAATTTTTTTCCCTCCCGCCGGTGTAGCTCGATCCGGCGGAGGATCACTTCGGAATCACCGATTCCCTCCACAGGCCGCACCCGCCCCGATCCGCCGGCGATGCACCCTCTTTCGGCATCCCACTCCAGCGTGACATGCCCCACATGTTGTCCATACTTGCCCGCCGCGGCGATGAAGGTGTTTCCGACCCGCTCGGGAACCTCCAGCAGATGGTGGGTGTGACCGCCCAGGATCAGGTCGATCCCCGGCACCTCCTCCGCCAAACGGCGGTCCAGGGACAGACCGAGATGGGAAAGCAGCACGAGAACATCCACTTTTCCCCGGATCTTGGGCACCCACTCGGCGAGCACCTCCAGAGGATCGGACAGCCGCCAGCCCATCTGTTCATAAAAGATCGGATAGGGGATGGTCGCCCCCAGAAAGCCGATGCGAAGGCCTCCCACCTCCCGGACCGCCCACTTTTTCAACCATTCGGGCCGACTCCCCCGGATGGGCTCGATATTGGTTCCGACAACGGAAAAGGAGACCCCCGCATACACCCGATCCAGAGCCTCCCGGGGAAAGGTGAGCAGTTCGTTGTTGCCCAAGGTCACCACCTGATAACCGGTGGCCTCCAACACCGCCCGGTTGGCCATGCCGCCGGTTCCCTCCGTCTCCATCCTCCCCCGGTCCATGTGGTCTCCCACGTCGACGGCGATCCACGCCTCATCCCCTCGATTTTCCCGCTGAAGCTGTGACAAAAGCGTCGCGATTTTCGGCATCCGCTCGAAATGGCTGTGGAGATCGTTTGTGTGCAGGATGTGCAAATATTTCAGCCGAGTCACAGCAATCCTCCTATCCCTGCAATTAGCGACCTTCTTTTCGGAGGCGGCAGGCGTCATGTGCCCCGCAGCAAAGGCCCGCCGGCGCGAGGCAGAACCGGGCTTTAGGACAGCCCCTCCCAAATCATGCGCACCGCCACCAGCAGCAGGGCCAGACGGAGGGCGACGAGCAGACCCCGACTGCTGAGACGGCTGGAGATCCAGGCCCCCAGCCGGCCGCCGAACCACGCCCCGGGGGCGAGAAACAGGGCCGCTTTCCATTCCACATTCCCTTGTGCCACATGACCCAAACTACCGATGACCGAGGAGAAGAAGATCATGAACATCGAAGTGGCGGTGGCCACATGGGGAGGAAAGCGGAAAAGGAACACCATCACCGGAACCATCAACGCCCCCCCGCCGATTCCGAACAGGCTGGAGACCATCCCCACCAAAAAGGCGACGGCAAGGGCCGTGGGCCGGTGATAACCGTACCGGTGAACGGTGCCGTCCGGATCGGTGAATTCCCGGGTCACACTCCATTTGACGGGCCGTTCCTTTCCCCTCTCCCCCACGGTCAGGACGATGGAGACAAAAATCAAAAAGAGGCCGAAGGCGATGTAAAAGGAATCCGGCTCAAAGAAACGGTTCAGGTAGGCCCCCGTCGCCGCACCGGGACCGCTTGCCGCAAAAAAAAGCAAGCCGCTGCGGTAATCCACCCGGCGCTGCCTGGCATAAGTCAAGGTGGACGACAGGGCGGTCAGGACGATCATGACCAGCGACGTCCCCACCACCACCTGGGGGGTGAGATGTCGGTATTCCGGAAAGAGGGCGGCCATCAGCAACAGGGAAGGAACCGCGATCACCCCTCCGCCCAACCCCGCCAGGCTGCCAAACGTCCCTGCCAGCAATCCGATCAATACAAAAAGTATCCATTCCTCCACTGCCGTCACTCTCCATTGCCCTTTTTCAACCCATCGTAACATGTCCTGCCCCCGGCGAAAAGAGATGACCGAGCCGCCTCCAGGGGTCCCGCCGGGGATGTCCGCGGACCGGTGACGATGCCGCCTTCCAATCCTCTGTAGGCCTTGCAGAGTCCCGAAAGGTCGGTTCACCGCCCGTCCGCGGCGGTTTTTCCGTCGCCCGGCCGGATCCACAATTTCCGGAAATCCGCCCAGCCGAAGGAATCGAAGGTCAGCCCCTGAAGATTCCGGGGATATTTGATCCGTTTGTACAGGTGGCACAGAAACAGCATCGTCAAATCGCGGTGAAGAAACCCCTCCACTTCATCGATAATCCTCCTCCGCCCCTCGCCGGACGGTTCGCGGACAAACCGATCCGTCAGGCGAAGGGTGGCGTTCAGACGTTCCGGATCCAAAAAGCGGCGAAACAGGTTGGTGTTGCGAAAAAACATGAACCAGCTCGACTCAAAATCCGAATCGAAAACGTCCGCCATCAAAAACAGATCGGCCTTTTCCTCCAATTCTTTGCGGTACAGCCAGTCGATCGGCACCGGAACGGGCGAAATCCGCACCCCCACCGCCTGCGCCCGTCTCCGGATCCAGTCGGCAACCTCAGCTTTGGTCCCGCAATTCCCCTCCGATTGGTCAAAATAGTACAGAGACAGCGTCTCCCCGGCGTAACGGCTCCCCTCCAACCACGAACGCGCCTCATCCAGGGAGGATGGCGAAACCTCCGCCGACCGGCTCTTTTCCGGCAACATGCTGTCGGCAGGAAACCGGTCGTTTCCCCCCAGCTCTTTCACCATCCGCCTGCGGTCGCAGATCTCCCGCATCGCCCGGCGAAAACGGATATCATGTTGCGGTCCGGGCCTGCGAAAATTGAAAACCAGCATCTCGCAGGCAAATTGTTCGAACAGCACTTCCCGCTCGCCGCCGCCTTCATCCTCCCCCGGCAACTGATACCGCGCTTCCCCCTTCTTCTCCCCCGGAACAAGCCAAAGCTCGATCCGATCCAAAAGCGGACGCTCCCGAAAATAACCGTCGAAGGCTTCAAACACCACCCGGCTGTCCGACAGCTCCCGGATCTGAAAGGGACCGGTCCCCACATGTCGCCGGGCAGACGCTTCGCGGGGACGGATCGATGTGTTGACGGTTCCGAGAAAACGGGGAAAAAAGGGCAAAGAATCCGTCAAACGGAACCTGATGGCGTGTTCGTCCATTACCTCGATTTCGGCAATGTAACGGGCCAGCCACGGCATCACGCTATTCGGCGCCTCCATCAATCGCCGGAAGGTGTGGCGGACATCCTCCGCCGACAGCAATCTCCCGTCGTGAAACCGGACCCCCTTTCGCAAATAAAAAGTCCATTCGGCATGAGCGGAATCCGATTCCCACGCGTGGGCCAGGTGAGGTCTTAGCAGACGCGTTTTTGCATCATAATGAACCAGGGTGTCATACACCTGGCGAACGAAGTGACACTCCGCCACCACCGACACGGCGGAAGGATCCAGGGTGGTCAGCTTACGGTAAAGGGGGATTTTCAGCACTTCCCTTCGCCGGTTGTCCGCCTGCTCCACCTGCAGCCCCAGCCGGACGTGGAGGCGCTCCCGGCACCGCTCCCACACCTCTTCCGGAAGTTCCCCACGGCGCAGGAACTCCATCGCATCATGGACCCGACCCTTTTCCAGCAACTCGGTAAAGTGGGAAACGGCCATCTCCTCCAGCCCCCGCTGAAAGATGAGAACCGACCGATTTCCCCGTCCGCTTCCGGGCATCCAGAGGATCCATTTTCGCTCCTCCATTTTTCGGATCAGATGCTTCACATTGCGTCGGGTGCAGCACAGCGTCTCCGCCAATTCCGCCACCGTGACGGGCATTTTTTCTTTTCCCGGATAAGCCGACCGCAATCTGATGTAGTGTTCCACCAAGTTCACGGCAGCCCCTCCAAAAAAGGTGAAAAGGATATGTTAAGTTTACTCTTTTTGTTCCCCTTTCTCCAGCACATAATGGAAGCATCTCCTGCAGATGGAGGGGCACAACCTCATGGAACGAATCCTGAACGTCCTTCGCACCTATCATCCACTGGTCTGGGTCCTCGTCGGAGGAACCGCCTTTGCCCGGACCGCGTCCTTTATGAGCCTCCCCTTTCTGGCTCTGTATCTGTCACGCACCACCGGGCTGGATCCGTTTGTTACCGGAACGATCGTGGGAGCCGGGGCGCTGGCCGGCACCTTCGGCGGTTTCATCGGCGGAAATCTGTCGGACCGTTTTGGCCGCAAACGGGTGATGTTGTCGACGCTATTTGTGTGGGCGGCCGTCTTCTGGGGATTTGCGATGGCTGAAGAAGCCGCCCTGTTTCTGATATTGAACCTGTTGAACGGGCTCTGCCGCTCGTTCTTTGAACCGACCGGCCAGGCGCTCCTGGCCGATGTGACGCCGCCGGACAAGCGGATGCGGGTCTTCGGCTTTCGATACATGGCCATCAATGTGGGCGCCGCCGTCGGTCCCCTGATCGGCGCATATCTGGGGATGGTGTCGGGGAAGATCACCTTCTGGATCACCGGAGGCGCCTATCTGCTGTACGCCGTCGCACTCCTGATCATGATGAACCGATTTGCTCCGGCCGTTCCGGCCGCGCCGCCGGAAAGGACCCGCTTCACCGCCGCCCTGCGGGTGATCTGCAAGGACGCCGCTCTGGGCTGGTTCATCCTGGGGGGAATCCTTGGTCAAATCGGATACGCCCAGATTGAAAGCACCCTGCCCCTGCACCTGAAAACGCTGTTCGGAGAAAACAACGCTCTGTACCCGGCGCTTCTGACGTTAAACGCCGTCACGGTCATCCTGTTGCAGATCGTTGTCACCCGCTGGGCGGAAAAGCGCTCCCTGATCGGAAACCTGGGACTGGGCTGCCTCCTGTTCGGTCTCGGTCTGGGCTGTTTTGCCATCGGTGAACACCGGGTCGTCATGATGCTCGGCATGTTCATCCTGACGATCGGGGAAATCCTGACCTTTCCCACCAGCAGCCTGTTCATCGACCGGTTGGCTCCCGAATCCCTCCGGGGAACCTACTTCGGAGCCAACAGCTTCCGAAATGTCGGCTTCTTCATCGGTCCCTCCCTCGGCGGATGGCTGCTCGGATCCCACGGCGGCAAGACCGCCTTCGGCCTCATCGCCCTCCTGACGGTCTGCGGCGTCCTGTTCTACTGGATGGGATACCGGGCGTGGCTCCAAAGAAAAAAAGCCCCGGAGAAGGAGTCCGTTTCGAACACTTCCCTTTCGGCGGCAAAAGCCGTCCGGTAATTCGTTGATCCGACCGTTCGATGTGATATAGGGATAGAATTTGACAGGTCGAGATTCATCAATTATACTAC
The DNA here is from genome assembly GCF_900113175.1 of Planifilum fulgidum. Taxonomy (NCBI): domain Bacteria; kingdom Bacillati; phylum Bacillota; class Bacilli; order Caryophanales; family Thermoactinomycetaceae; genus Planifilum; species Planifilum fulgidum. Next base: position 44,541 of record NZ_FOOK01000006.1, read on the forward strand.
TTCCCGCAAAATAAATATAATTCCTATCAGATTACACGACAAATATGTCGTACCGTCTGTCGAATCTTTCTCCACGCCAGGAAGTAAAAACCGCATAACGGAGGATGTTGCACCTTCGGGATCCTTCATTGGGAGGTAAGTGAGATGAAAAATCAGCCCACCAGCAACGCCAAGGCTTTGCTCGAATCCAACCGGGCATACGCCCAGAGGTTCAATCAGGGAGATTTACCGTCTCCCCCCGCTCGCAAAGTTGCCATTGTGACTTGTATGGATGCAAGATTGGATCCATTGGCGTTTTTGGATGCACAGCTCGGTGACATCCACGTCATCCGGAACGCCGGTGGCCGCGTCACGGAGGATGTCATCCGATCCTTGGTCATCTCTGAACAGCTGCTGGATACAAAAGAGATCATCGTGATTCACCATACCGACTGCGGAATGCTCACCTTTAAGAACGAGGATCTGTATGCACGAATCGAAAAAAACCTTGGTGAAAAGGCGGGGAAGGAAGCGCGAAAAATCGACTTTTTGCCCTTCAGGGATCTCGAGGAAAGTGTCAGGGAAGACATGGAGAAACTGAAACAATCCGAACTGATTCCGGAGGATGTCCGTATCTACGGAGGGATCTACGACGTCCGAACCGGAAGAGTGGAACCGGTTGAGTGATCAGTTTGTGACCAAGCGGCGAGATTCATCTTCCGATCTGACGGCTTTTGCAAATCATGAATTCTTGACCGAATACCACCCGCTGTTGGAATGCCGGGCCTTTGGGCTTGACTCTGTTGAGCAGATGATGGAAATATAACCCCAATTTTTATCCGGCGATCGTTCCCGGCATTCGACCGGAAAGCGATCGCCAAGTCGTCTTACACTCATAGTTGTAGAACACGCACTGGTCAAGAGTTCGATGCAAGATTGATCCAGGCAGTTGTCCCCACTCCGCTCCCGGACGGGCGCCTGCCGCGCGGCTCCGGTTTCCCATCCGCCCGGCGCTCCCCTCCCCAGGCGTGAAAAGACGCTTTCCACCAACTAACCGCTTCCCAAAAAAATTGAAAAAATCACGGCAGCGGACTCCCTGTCCACGGCTCCTCGCCAGTCTACACTTCATTTTCCAGCCGCTTGATCCAACCACTGGAGGGATGGTGAATCCGGAGTGAGGAGAGCAGCCACCGCTTCTCCTCCCCGTTCAGAAACGGGAGGTGCGTAAGGAAATCCGCTTCGTCCTTGGGACGGGGATTTTCGCCTTGAAAAGCAGTTGCCAGGCGGGGGAGACGTACGGTCGGCCCAGCGGGTCCTTTCTCGCCAGCCGGCCGAGAGGCATCCGGATCGACGGATCTCTCCGGAACAAAACCTCGTCGCCTTCCCGATCGATCAACAAAAATTCGAGCGCCTGGCCTTCTTTGCAAAAATGGAGCTCGTGCCGAGGAGGTTCCACATCCCTTTCCGATCGGCAACAAACCAAACGGCCCTCCCCCGGCACCGCCACGGCTTTCTCCCAATCTTCGAAAAACCGAAGGAGCGAGGCGTTGTTTTCCCGAAAAAGGCAGAGATCCACATCATCATGGGCACGCGTCTGTCTGCCGCACGCAAGGTCCAAAGCCCACCCGCCGGCGATGAACCAGGGATGTTGAAATCCCTCCATCAGGCGAATGACCCGGTCCAGTTCCGGAGAGAAAACGGCGCACTTCTTCAGCCCTTACTCACTCCTTTCGCCGCAGGGGGGCCACGCAAAAAGGGAGCGGCGCGGCATTGCCTACCCCGCGTCTGCTCCCTTTTATTGCCTCCTGTTTTTCTTCCGTCCGTTACCGTTTCTTTTCCATAGAGGCCGCCTGAAATCTCCCAAATTCCCGATCAAACTGTTCCATCCGACGCCGCTCGATCCCGTGGGTCACGCTCATCGCCGCATAGACGCAAATCACCAGCATTCCGAAAAGGACGGCGACGATCAAGATCCCGTGTTCCCTCGCCAGCGAGGCTGCCAGTTCCGCCAAAAGACCCACTCTCCTCTGATTGGTTTACCTTCCCTTGCCTATCATTCTCCCTCCGTATATACAAACCGCAACGGATTGAGATTGGTTTCGCCTTTTTTTAGTAAAAGAAGTGTAATATTCCTCAAAGCCCATCCTTGCGAAGGAAAACCGGTTGCCATAGAAGTTCGGCAAGACCTTGCCGTGCCGCCCGGAAACAAAAAACCGACACCTGCCCGGGTGTCGGCAAAGCTTCCTCATCCGGCGGAGCGACCGCCCCTCATCCGGCAAACGCCTGGATCGCCGCCACGGTGCCAATCGCCCCCGCGATGACGATCAGCATGTTCAACCGGAAACAGGCGAGAAGGGCGGCGACGGCTCCCCCCGCAATCCCGACCAGCGGCTCCCCTTCCTCCACCGACAGGATTCCCGGAAAAATGAGCGCCCCCAAGGCGGCGTAGGGGATGTTTGCCAGCCACCGCTCCATCCAGGGAGAGACGCTTCGCTGCCCGATCAGTAGCGCCGGTAGCATGCGCGGAATATAGGTAACCAGCGCCATCCCGAGAATGATCCAAAACCAGTCCATCCCGATCACTCCATCCTTTCAACCCGCCGTTTTTCCGGGGCGGGAGACTGATCCTTCGGCATCAGATACGCTCCGCATCCGGCCGCCGCGACGGTGGCCAGTACCGTGGCCCACCCCCCGCTCAAGAACAGGCCGAACAGGGCGTTCAGGGCCATTCCGATCAGGGCGACGGCCCCCGCCCACCACCTTTTGCGTACCGCCGGAATCAGCAGGGCGATAAACATGGCATACAGGGCGATGTTCATGCTGTCGCTGATCGCCCGGGGAATCGCCTTGGCAAACAGAACCCCGATGACGGTTCCAAAGACCCATGAACCGTAGGCAACCGCGATCAAACCGGCCAGATACAGGGGATGAATCCGCCCGTTACCGCCCTTCTCGTCCATGGAGGCGACGGCGAAGGTCTCGTCGGTAATGCCGAAGGCAAGGGCTCCCCTCGCCCAGGGGGGCACATGCTTCAGCCGGTCCATCAGGGAAAGGCTCATGACGAAGTGGCGAAAATTGAGCACCAGTGTGGCAAAGATGATTTCCATGCCCAGCGCGCCGGCGGTCGCCATCTGGACCGCCATGAACTGGCTCGCCCCGGCGAAAACCATCATCGACATCATTACCGTCTCCGCAAAAGAAAGACCCGACTGCCGGGCGATCACGCCGAAGGCGATGGCGATCGGAATGTAGCCGATCGCGATGGGAACGGCCGAAGCCAACCCCTTCCTCCATTCTTGTCTGCTTCTCACCGCTCCTACCCCCGTCCGAAAGATTTCTCTATCTGTGGGTGTTAAGAACGATCATATAAAATCTTTCGGGAAACAACAAGATGCCGCCAAAAAAAGGAGGAGCGCCCCACAAATCCCCCGGAGGGCGCCAGTTCGCCGCCGGCGGCGCCATCACGGCATTTTGTAGTATAATGAGATAGAAAAGAAGTTAGAAAAACAACAGGGAGGAAAGGAGTGACCGCCCGCGCCTCCTCCATAAAACTCCCATCTGCGGAACAGAAAGAATATATTTGACCTGCGAAACGGAACTTGCCGGCGGCTCGCGCAAGCTCCTCGGGCAGGATGCGATTGATTCGTTGGGAGGTTTGCATCTTTGGAAGGAGTCATAGGAATCACCACGTATTTATTCATGGTGATTTTTCTTGTCCTGTTGAACGGTTTTTTTGTGGCTGCGGAATTTGCCATCGTGAAGGTGCGTTCCACCCGGATCGCCCAGCTGAAAAATCGCCGCGGAAAAATCGCCCAAAAGGTTCTGGCCAATTTGGACGCCTATCTGTCCGCCACCCAGCTGGGAATCACCCTGGCCTCGCTGGGCCTGGGATGGATCGGCGAACCGGCCATCGCCCGCATGCTGGAACCGCTCCTTTCCTACTTCGGACTTCCGGACTGGCTCATCCACACCGTCGCCTTTGCCATCGCCTTTTCCATCATCACCTTCCTCCATATCGTGCTCGGCGAAATGGCTCCCAAGTCCCTGGCGATTCGCAAGGCCGAAGCCGTCACCCTGTGGACCTCGGCGCCGCTGGACTGGTTTTACCGGCTTTTCAAACCCTTTATCTTCATTCTCAACGGGGCGGCCAACCTGATCCTCAAACTGCTGGGGATCGAGATGAGCGAAACCCAGCAGGCGCACACGGAAGAAGAGATCCGCATGCTGATCGCCCAGAGCCACAAAAGCGGCATGATCGACCAGACGGAGCTCGCCCTGTTTGACAACATTTTCGATTTCACGGAACGGGTGGCCCGGGAAGTGATGGTTCCCCGGGTCAACATGAAATGCGTCTACCGTGACAAACCCTTTGAGGAAAACCTGAAGGTGATGAAGGAAACCCACCACACCCGCTTTCCCTTGTGCGGCATCGACAAGGACGACATTCTGGGCATCGTCCACATCCGGGATGTGTACGAACAACTGTCCGAAGGAAAAACCCCTTCCTTGACCGACCTGGCCCGCCCCGCCGTTCTGGTGCCTGAAACCATGGAACTGAAGGACATTTTGCGAAACCTCCAACGAAACCGGGTGGGGATGGCCATTGTCGTCGACGAATTCGGAGGGACTTCCGGTCTGGTGACCACGGAAGACATCATTGAAGAGATCGTGGGCGAAATCCAGGATGAATTCGATAACGAAAAACCCTTTTTCCTTCAGAAAGGACGGGAGACATCGATCGATCCCCATCTGCTCATCGAAGAAGTGAACGAATATTTCCAAATCGATATCGACGATCCGGACAATGACACCATCGGCGGATGGCTCTTTTCCCGGCTCGAAAAGGTGCCGGAAGTGGGAGACGAAGTGGCTTACGGCGACTTGATTTTCCGCGTGCAGGAAATGGATAACCGAAGGATTACCCGCATTTTGGTCAAACCCAGGGAAACCCGGAAAGAAAACCAAGAAGCCGGCGCATCTTCCGGCTGACCCGATCAAACCAATCCCTGTACCAAACCGGGATTGGTTTGTTTGTTTCCGTCTTCTCCGCCCCTTTTCTGACAGGGAACCTCCTTTGGTCCGATTGAAGGGGCCGGTCCGCATCCGTTATACTCAGAATAGATGAATAGTTTCGGAAAATCAAAGAAAGGAGGCCGTCGCGTTGGAGCCCCTCACGCATCTGCCGCCGTCCCTCGTCCCGTCCTGGGAGCGAAGCAAGCGATACGGGGTGGATCCCCGCAGGGCGAACAATGAGCTCCTTCCCAAGGGCGAGTTGAAGGATCGGAAGGAACAGATGAAGGAATGGCTCAACGCCGCTTCGGACATTTTCGAGCAAATGTACGGCATGCTTCGAAAATCGCCGTACATGGTCATCGTGTCGGATCGGGAGGGGTACGTCATCGCCACCTGGGGGGATCCCCCCTTTACCGACCGGGCGAGGAAAGTGTGGCTGGACGAGGGTGCCAACTGGCACGAACGGATCAAAGGAACCAACGCGATCGGCACCGCCCTCGCGGAACGGCAGCCGATCAGTGTGGTCGGGGAACAGCACTATTGTGAGGAAAACCATTTTCTCACCTGTTACGCCACACCGCTTTACGCACCGACGGGGGAACTGCTGGGCGTGCTGGATATCAGCGGCGACGCCCGGATGCACCACCCCCACACGATGGGGATGGTGCTGACCGCCGCCCAGGCCTGCCAAACCCGGCTGCTTTTGCAAAGCGTCCGGCGGGAACTGGTTCTCACCTTCCGGGAAGCGGACACGCTCGCGGAAGGGTATGGAAGGCCGCTGATCGCCGTGGACGCCAACGGGCTGATCTCCCGGATCAATCAGGATGGCGCCCGCTTGCTCAACACGCCTCAGGCGGAGTGCATCGGACAACCCCTCACCCGCTGGTTCGAGCCGCAGGATGCAAAGGCGCTCCTCTCCCTCAAGGATGCCGCCGAATTGCCCGTAAAAGCCCCTTCGGGAACGTCCTGGATCGCCCGTCCGGTGCTGGATGAACGGAAACGAACCCACCGCGTCCTGCTGAGTCCCCCTTCGGCGTCCGAACGGAAAAACGCCGCCCCGCCGTCCGTCCCCCCTGAAGAGACGGTTCGCATTTCATTGGAAAGGGGAATCGCCTCCTGTCCCAAATTTCAGAAAGCCCTCAAACTGGCCATCCACGTGTCCCGCACCGATGCCACCATTCTTCTCCGGGGGGAAACCGGAACCGGAAAAGATCTGGTCGCCCGGGAGATCCACAAGCGGAGCGGCCGAACCGGTCCGCTGGTGGTCGTCAACTGCGGAGCCATCCCGGAATCGCTTCTGGAAGCGGAACTGTTCGGTTATGAGAAGGGCGCCTTCACCGGAGCCCGGAACGGCGGACACCGGGGAAAATTCGAAGCGGCCCACAAGGGGACGCTCTTCCTGGACGAAATCGGCGAAATGCCCCTGTCCTCCCAGGCGGTCCTCCTCCGGATTCTGGAGGAAAAACAGGTCACCCGGATCGGCTCCAACCGCCCCATTCCCGTCGATGTCCGCATCATCACCGCCACCAACAGGGACTTGGCCCGGGAGGTGAGGGAAAACCGCTTCCGCGCAGATCTCTATTACCGGATCTGTGAAGTGGAGATCCATCTGCCTCCCCTTCGGGAACGATCCGATCTCTTTCTGCTCGCCGAATACTTTCTGGAGCAGGTATCCCGCGAGTTGAACATCGACCCGGTCCGCCTAAGCGATGAAGTGCGCGAAATGCTTTCGCGTTATCACTGGCCCGGCAACATCCGGGAACTGAGGCAAGTGCTGCGCCAGGCCGTCTTCCACGCCCATTTCGTGCGGGGATCCTCCGCCCTTTCCGCCGAAGATCTGGTTTTTCCCCAGGCGCAAGCGGGCAAGCCGGATGCATCTTCCCACTCCGTTTCCCTGGAAGAACAGGAGGCGGAAACCATCGCCCAAGCCATCCGGATTTCCCGGGGCAATCTTTCAAAGGCGGCCCGGATGCTGGGAATCGGCCGGACCACCCTGTACCGGAAATTGAATCGCTATCCCGGGCTGAAAAACATCCGGGTGCAGCACCAAAGGCACGGATAAGCACCGCCGCCCCATCGCCTCCGAACAAAACAAAAAACCCCTTGCGGGGTTTTTTTCGCCCGATCAAGGGCAAACCGATTTGGGAGATTTCCCTTCGTGATGCCGATCACAGGCCTCCCACAAACACGAAAATGGTCGCGATCACCAAGAGGAAGATCAGCAGACGACGCCAGCTCGCAAGATAACCATAACCGCTGTAGGACATCTCCCTACCCCCTTTCATTTGTCCCTATACTTTATGCCGCATCTCCAGATGGGGCCGGGTAAATGTCCATTCCGGAGCAAAAATGGGTGAAAGGCCCGCCGGCGCCCCTAAAACAGACTGAGCTGGATCGGCTCCTCCGGGATCCCCGCCCCGCTTCCGGTTTCCCGCTCCGAAGGGGAGGCCCCTTCCCTCACCGCTTCATTTTCGATGCCGGCATCCCTCATGTGCCGCCGGATCCGCGCGAAAAGCTCCGCCCGGTACTCATCGGGCGGATAAGCCCCCTCGTACAGCCGGACCAGGCGGGGATACTCCCGCGGAAAGGCGGTCTGAATGCGGCGGAAAAACCAGCTTTTCACGGCCGGTCGCAACCGGAGCACGGAGGGCACCACAAAACGCGCGCCGCATTCCCGCGCCGCCTTCATGTACGATCGAAGGTGTTCATCGGAGTCGGCAAGGTACGGCAGGATCGGCGCCAGAAACAGGCCCGCCGGAATCCCCGCCTCGCTCAGTTTCCGAACCGCCTCCAGGCGCTGTTTCGGATGGGGGGAGGCGGGCTCCGTCAACCGCCACACCCGTTCGTCCAGGGTGCTCAAACTGATGTTGACCGAGGTGAGAACCATTTCCCGGAGAATGTCCCTGTCGCGAAGGATCAGGGGAGACCGCGTGGTGATGCTGGTCGGTATCCGAAAATCCCTCAGCACCTTCAATATGGATCGGGTCAGCTCCCATTTCGCCTCCACCGGCTGATACGGATCGGTGGCCGTGCCCACGGCCACTTCCCCACCCTTCCACTTCCTCCGTTTCAGCTCCCGATACAGCACCTCCGCCGCATCCCGCTTGACGATGATGTTGTGCTGAAAACTGTCGTCGGCGTGAAATCCCAGGTAGCTGTGGGTGGGCCGGGCATAACAAAAATGACACCCGTGGCTGCAACCGCGGTACGGATTGATCGACCAGCGGAAGGGCATGCCCTCCACCCGGTTCAGCACCGACACGGGACGTTTGGGAAAAAGCCGCCGCGGCGTCCGCCCGGCCATCGGAATCACCCCGAATGCGAACATTTGTTTCTAATATACCATAACCCTTTTTTGTTTACCACTAACAGAAAACTAACCAAAAAAAGGGAGAAGTGTCACGGGCAGAGGCCTTCTTCCTGTCCCGACCGGCAAATCGAACCGGTCCGCTTTTAAAATCGACCGGCAATTCGCCCATTTCCCCCTTGCCGACATCGAAAAATTTGTTACAATAGAAAGCATATATATTTCATACGGCAATGCTTCGCCGAAAAAAAGAGAATGCAAGGTGAGGGGAACATGAGACCGCGGACATTGTTCGAAAAAATCTGGGATCGCCACGTCATCCACCAGGAAGAGGGAAAGCCGGCCATTTTGTACATCGACCTGCACCTCATCCACGAGGTGACTTCCCCCCAGGCCTTCGACGGATTGCGCATGGCCGGCCGCAAAGTGCGGAGGCCCGATCTGACCGTCGCGACGATGGACCACAACGTGCCCACGACGGACCGCTCCCTTCCGATCACCGACCCGATTTCCGCCAAACAGATGGAAACCCTGGTCCGGAACTGCCGTGAATTCGGCATCCGGCTCTACGATCTGAACAGCCAGCACCAGGGCATCGTCCACGTGATCGGCCCTGAACTGGGGCTGACCCTTCCGGGAAAAACGATCGTCTGCGGAGACAGCCACACCTCCACCCACGGGGCCTTCGGCGCCCTCGCCTTCGGAATCGGAACCAGCGAAGTGGAGCACGTCCTGGCCACCCAATGCCTGCACCAAGCCAAACCCCGGACGATGGAGATCCATATCAAGGGGACCCTGCCCCGGGGCGTTTCGGCCAAAGATGTGATCCTGGCCGTCATCTCCCGAATCGGCACGGACGGGGCCACCGGGACCGTCGTCGAATACACCGGAGAAGTGATCCGCAACATGTCCATGGAAGAGCGGATGACCGTCTGCAACATGTCGATCGAAGCCGGAGCCCGGGCCGGCATGGTCTCGCCGGATGCCACCACCTTCGCCTATCTGGAAAACCGGCCCTTTGCGCCCAAGGGCAAACTGTTCGAAAGAGCCGTCGCCGATTGGGAACAACTGGCAACGGATGAAGGCGCCGCCTTCGACCGCCGGTTCGAGCTCGACGTCACCAACCTGGCGCCCCAAGTCACCTGGGGGACCAGCCCCGGAATGGGAACCGACGTGACGGGCACCGTGCCGGATCCCGATTCCTTCCCCACGGAAAACGAGCGAAAAGCGGCGAGAAAAGCCCTCGAATACATGGGCCTCAAACCGGGAACGCCGATCGTCGACATCCCGGTGGACCGGGTCTTCATCGGCTCCTGCACCAACTCGCGGATCCAAGACCTGCGCGACGCCGCCAAGGTCGTCCGGGGTCGGAAAGTCTCCCCGCGGGTCCGGGCCATGGTGGTTCCCGGTTCCCAACAGGTCAAAATGCAGGCGGAACGGGAAGGATTGGACCGCATTTTCAAAGAAGCCGGCTTTGAATGGCGGAATTCCGGTTGCAGCATGTGCCTGGGAATGAATCCCGACATCCTCCAGCCGGGAGAACGCTGCGCTTCCACCTCCAACCGCAACTTCGAGGGCCGGCAGGGACGCGGCGGACGCACCCATCTGGTAAGCCCCATGATGGCCGCCGCAGCCGCCATCGCCGGCCACTTCGTGGACATCCGGGAATGGGACATCGAACCGTAAACCTCCGGCCATCGCGGAGGCTCCGTTTCCGTCACGGAATGGCCGCCGGCCGAAAGCCGGAAAAGGGCGTGACAAACCCTGGTCGGGAGGCGATTTTTCCATCCGCGAAGCACCGCCTCCCCCCGATCCCTTGTCGACAGCCGGCCTCCGGCCCGGCCGGAGGAAACCCATCATTTTCGGAATCAGGGAGGGTATCGTATGGAACCGCTCAAAACCCACACCGGCAAGGTGGCTCCCCTAGACCGGGTGAACGTGGACACGGACCAGATCATCCCCAAGCAGTTTTTGAAACGGATTGAACGGACCGGTTTCGGCCAGTTTTTGTTTTACGATTGGCGATACGACGAAAAAGGAAACCCCAACCCCGATTTCGTCCTCAACCAGGAGCGCTACCGCGGGGCGAGCATCCTGCTGACCCGGAACAACTTCGGGTGCGGCTCCTCCAGGGAACACGCCCCTTGGGCTCTTTTGGACTACGGATTTCGGGTGATCATCGCCCCCTCCTTCGCCGACATTTTTTACAACAACTGCTTCAAAAACGGCATTCTTCCCCTCGCGCTGCCGGAAGAACAGGTGGAAGAGCTGTTTCGGCGCACGGAAGAACACGACGGTTACGAACTCACCGTCGACCTGGAAAACTGCCGCCTGTCCGATCGTTACGGCCTGCAGCTCTCCTTCGAAGTGGATGAATACCGGCGCCAATGCCTCCTCCAGGGATTGGACGACATCGCCATCACCCTGCAACTGGAGGACAAAATCGCCGCCTACGAAGCCCGGTATCCCGAATACTATCTCCTGGATCCGGAGGGTGAGGCGGTTCGGGAGGGCACAAGCTGATTCTGAAAAATGCTCCAGGAAAAAATGGAGAGACCGGTGAATTCCCCATCGCTTGGCGGCCGGAGGGATTTGCCGCGGCGCCCCCGCGTGCGGAACGCCGTGATGGCCAAAACAAAGGGAGCCGTTTTCCGCCATCAAAGCGGAAAACGGCTCCATCCGTCACGGAGGCGGATTCCTTCAGGGAACGCCTCCTCACTCCCCTTCCAGGGGACGGGTGGAACGGTCGAACTCCTCCAGGACCTCCTTGGGAGGCGGCGGGGTGAGCAGGCTCACCACCACGATCGCGATCACCCCGAGCACAAAGGCGGGCAGCAACTCGTAGAGGTAATCCGACCAGCCCAGAACGTTTTTCCACAGGATCACCGTGGCGGCGCCGGTGATGATCCCGGCGTAGGCCCCGTACACATTCATCCGCTTCCAGTAAAGGGAGAGGAGAACCAGGGGACCGAAGGTGGCGCCCAGTCCCGCCCAGGCGTAGGAGACCAACTCCAGGACGTTCTGCTCCTGGGCGAAGGAGAGGTAGATGGCGATCGCCGCGACGAGCAGCACGCCGATGCGCCCCACCCAGATCAATTCCTTTTCCGAAGCGTTTTTGCGGAACAGGCGCTTGTAGAAGTCCTCCGCCAGGGCGGTGGATGTCACTAGCAGGAACGAGTCCACCGTGCTCATGATGGCCGCCATGATCGCCGCCAGCATGAACCCGGCGACCCAGGGGTTGAACAGCAGGTTGGACAAGGCGATGAAAATGTGCTCCGGATCCGCCACGGAGACCAATCCCTTTTCCGACGCGGCAAATCCGACGAATCCCGTAAGAATGGCGCCGTACAGGGTGAGGACGACCCAGATCATGGCCAGCATCGTCGATTTGGCCAACATTTGGGGGCTCTTGATCGCCATGAACCGGACCAGAATGTGGGGTTGGCCGAAATAACCCAGCCCCCAGGCCAGGTTGCCGGCGATGAAGGAAAAGATGGCGAGGGCGCCCACATTGTCCCCGGCCAGTCCCAGATGCATCGGGCTGGTGGCGGCGATGGTGTCCACCGTCTCGCCGAATCCCCCGATGTAGACGATCACGGCCACGGGCATGATCAACAGGGCGAAGAACATCAGGAGTCCCTGAAACAGGTCGGTCCAGCTGACCGCCAAAAACCCGCCCAAAAAGGTGTATCCGACGATGACAAGGGCTCCGATAAACACCGCGATGGTGAAATCCGCGCCGTAGGCCGCCTCAAACAGCTTGCCGGCCCCGACCAGACCGGACGCCGTGTAAAAGAGGAAGAAGAGGAAGATCATCAGGGCGGACAAAACCCGCAAAAAACGCGTCTTGTCACGAAAACGGAACTCGAAATAATCCGGCAGGGTCAGGGCATCCAGCACCTGGGTGTAGCGGCGGAGCCTTTTGGAGGTGTAGATCCAGTTCAGCAAGGTCCCGGTCGCCAGCCCGATGGCGATCCAGAGGGATCCCATCCCCACTCCGAAGGCGAATCCGGGCAGCCCCAGCAGGAGCCAGCCGCTCATGTCGCTGGCCTGGGCGCTCATGGCCGTAACCCAGCTGCCCAACTTTCTGCCGCCCAACACGTAATCGGAGAAGGTTCGGGTCATCCGGTACGTGACGATCCCGATGACCAACATGGCGACCAGATAAAGGGAGAAGGTGATGATGGAACCGTTGAGAGCCATATCAGGACCACCTCCTTCTTTCGCGCAGATAATAGACAATTCCGATGATCATCAGAACATTCATCGGAACGAGAAAGAAAAACCACGTCAGGAAAGGCATCGCATCGCCCCCTTTGAAAAGGCTTACATGATTTTTTCATCATACCACAAAACGTGAACAAAAATTGACAAACAAATATATCCATCCGGCGCCCGCCTTATCCCCGAATCTCCCTTTTCTGTCCCATGATCACGCGCCTCGCCGAAAGGTATGTATCCTTGTCGATCAAGCCCAGCCGGTGCATCTCTTCCAGTTCCTCCTCCATCATTTCCAAATCCCCCAGCCGATCCCCCGTGTAAATCCAGATGCCGAACCTTTTCAGAAGCCGGCGGACGTCCTCCATCGTGCGAATCGAAAACACGGACCTTCTCTCCCGCATTTTTCCCAATTCATTTGACATCCATGTTACAATGAAAAGAAGTACGGATGCAAGCAAAGGATGAGATCATGGCGCACTCCGAATTCATACAGGTGAAACGCCTCCGGGGCGAGCTTTTGCTCTCCCAGAAGCGAAACCACTGGGGCTGCACCTTGACCACCAAGGAACTGATCTTTCAAAAACCCCATCTCTCCTATCACTTGCTCCTGGACGACATCATCGGCATCGTTCCCTTCCACCCGAAACACGGGCCCGGAGCAGAGGGATGGATCAGCCCATGGGAAACCCCGGACCCCTCCGCATCCACCTATAAAATCACCGCCAACCGCCTGACGATCATCCGCCGGAGCGGGGCCGTCAGGCGGGGACAGACCGACCTGATCCTCCCCCTCAACCAGCGCTTTCTCCGCTATTTCCGGGAGCACACCGACTTTACCGCCCTACCGACGAAGGTCCACTTGTGACATCCATCCTCGAAAAAAAGCGACTGCCCTTCCCGGAGGAGACGGGCAATCGCTTCTTTCATTTCCGGGAGCCGGGATTTTCCGGCTCCCTTTTCATGCATTCGGCCCCTTCCCGGGATCAGAGGAGCGCTTTCCCCGGGACGGAAGAATCGGATACGCCCGGTAGATCCCGAAGGAGGCAAAAGCGGCGACGACCGCCTTGATCAAATCGCCGACGATGAAGGGCAATACTCCCGTAAGCAGGGCCTCCTTCCAGCCGAGCCCCACCCCCGTCACCAGCCAAAACACGCCCCCGGCATAGATCAAAAGCATCCCGCCCAGCACGTGGTACACCGTCAGTTTCCAGACCGAAAGCCGGACACTGCGTTCGGACAGGAAACCGATCAGCCAGGCGGCCAAAATCCAGCTCCATACATACCCGGCCGTCGTCCCCGCCAAAACGGCCAGCCCCCCTTTGCCTCCGGCCAGAAGCGGCGCGCCGAAGGCCACCAGCAGGATGAAAACCGCCATGCTGGCCGCCCCCCAGCGGGAACCCAGCACCGATCCCGCCATCATCACCGCCATCGTCTGCAAGGTGATCGGAATGGGCAGGGGAATCTGGATTTGCCCCGCCACCGCCACGATCGCGGCGAACATCGCCGCCAGGATCATATTGCGAAGCGCCAAGACCCTTCCGGACAACCCTTTCACCTCTTTCACAACCCAAAGATGAAAACATGCAACGTCAACAGCATAAAAAAATAGGTTGACAATTGTCAACCTATTTTTCATTTATGGTTAACATTTGCCGAAAGCCGGCTCATTTTTCTCCCAACAGTTCCCGCACATAATTGGGCAGCTGGAAGCAGCTCCGGACAATGTCCCGGTTGACATACCGGGTGTTCTCATCCCGCAGCCGCTCCTCGATCCCGTCCAGGGGCTCGTGCCGCTTGGAAGCCAGGGTGAAGCTCCAAATCCCACCGGGATACGTGGGAATGGTGGCCAAATAGGTGCGAACGCAGGGGAACAGCTCCATCAGGGTCCGGCGGACTTTGGTCAACACATGCGGGTGAAAAACGGGCGACTCGCTCTGGCAAACCATGATTCCGTCGTCTTTGAGCGCCCGGTGAACGTCCCGATAAAAAGGTTCTTCAAACAGTACTTTCGCCGGGCCCACGGGGTCCGACGAATCGACGATAAACACGTCGTATTCCCCTTTTTTCTCCTTCACAAAGGCCGCCCCGTCCTCAAACACGAAGTGGACGCGCGGATCAAGATCCCCTTCTCCGGCGATCGACGGGAGATACTTCCGGGAAACGTGAACCACCCGGGGATCAATCTCCACCATGTCCACCCGTTTGACGGACGGATATTTGACCACTTCCCGGACCGCCCCGCAGTCCCCGCCGCCGATGATGCACACGTCGGACGGCTCCGGATGGGCCGCGAGGGGGATGTGGCTGATCATCTCGTTGTAGATCCATCCATCCCGTTCGGTCGTCTGCACAATCCCATCCAATACCAGGGCCCGACCGAATCCCTCCGTCTCGATGATCGAAATCTCCTGAAAGGCCGACTTCTCCTGATGCAGCAACGATTTGACCTTCCAATTGACCCAAAAACCGAATTCTTCCTCGGAATCGGACAACCACCAACCGTCATCGCGGCAGACATATCCTTTGCCGTATTGTTCCTTTTCCATGTCAGCCTCCTCACACCCTCCGCGTTTTTTTCATTGTAACACAACTGTCCATGCCATCCCCTCCTGGGGATTCGCCCTGAACGAATAACCTGTCCCGACATATGATATTACGACAATTGAGGACGGGAGTGGAAGCCATGGTGCGAAAATTTCGCGTAACCCGGCCGGAAAATCTTTCCCTCTCCGCCCGACATCCGGCCAATTCCTTCGTGCAGGTCGTCCGCAGGGTGCGGGGCGGCGTCGTCTCCATCCTGACAGAAGAAGAAGGGACGGAAAACCTGAATGACCTTTTGCTCCGCCTCTTCCTCCCCGAATGGAAAGGCCACCAGGAAACGCCCATCCGCCATTTCGGATCCGGCTTCGTCATCCACCCGGACGGATACATTCTGACCAACGAACACGTGGTGCGACGCGCCGGAACCGTTTCGGTCCGTCTCTACGGTTACCGCCGCCCCCTGATGGCCCGCGTCGCATGGCAAGACCCCCATCGGGATTTGGCCGTCATCAAGATTCACCCGCCGTTCCCGCTTTCCCCCCTCCGTTTGGGATCGTCGGAAGCGACGGCGGTCGGCGAATGGGTCATCGCGGTCGGCAATCCCCTTGGCTTGGACCACACCGTGACCGTGGGAGTGGTCAGCGGCAAAAACCGTCCTCTACGCATCGCCAACCGCAGTTACGACAACGTCATTCAGACCGATGCGGCGATCAATCCGGGAAACAGCGGGGGACCGCTCATCAACATCCTGGGTGAAGTGATCGGCATCAACACCCTGATCATCTACCCGTCTCAAAGCATCGGATTCGCCATCCCGATCGACGACGTGAAACCGTTGATCCGCCCGTTTGTGCGGGGAATGATGGGATAAAAAAGAAGGAAGGAAATGAGAAGCGAAACAAACCGCGGATTCGCCGAGGAAACCGAAAGGGGGATGAAATCCAAAAAAACAGGGACCCGGACCTGGTCCCCGAGGATGAAGAAATTTGTTCAGAGAGGTCATCCAGCTCGCAAACAAAGCGTCCATGCGGGAAAAGGCATGAAAGGGCGACTCAAACCTTCATGAAGAAAGGACATTGGTTCGGGAAAGTCGGCCGGGTCCGAACCGACCGGAAAACCCCGTAAGTTGCTGTCAGAAACGTACGCGACGATGAGAATGATAAAGAATCATTGCGTTCACACGTCCGCTTCGGTTGGTTTCGCCTGCCGGAAATTCAAGGGGTCACGCCTTCCTTGATGCGCCCCAGCTCATCCTGCAAGCGGTGGGCCCAGCTCCTTTCCCCGATCTCCTCGGCCAGACGGGCCATCTCCTCAAGCTTGTGAACCTTCCAACAATAATCCAGGTTGGCATCCAACGCCTTCTCCCATTCCGACAGGAGAGGCCGGGGAATGCTTCCGATCAGTTTGTTGTACACGTGCAACCGGGCAATCGTCCATTCAAACCAGTGTTTCTTGTTCGGATGGACCGTAAGGGCATCCAAGGATTCCAGCCACTCATTCAGATCGATCAAAGTCAATCGTTGTCCCAGACGGTACTTCCACCACAATTCCGCCAAACGCCTGTGGAAAAGTTCCATGATCGATCCGCTGCCACCCACCCACCCGGACCAATGCCCTTGGGGGGCTCCAATTGTCCCATCCGCATCCGAGATGCAACCGGGGCATCAGTGCCCGGTTTGCGCACGGCAGCAGGCTTCACCTCCCCATCTCCAGATATTGAGACAAGATCCAAAACATGAATATGTGATTCTGGAAGCATATTTGGTCATTACCAGTTCCCATCTTCAGTATAATGCCGCAATTGTTCACATGTCAACCCCTCACGCTCCCTCCGAGCTTGTGATAATATATCTTATGGTGCTCCATGGCTCGGTTGGGAGTGTGGTGTCTTCGTGACGAAAACGAAGATCGATGAAGTGAAGGAAATCCTCGCCCGGCGGATTGAGGAGGGGGCTTACGCGCCGGGACAACGGCTGCCTTCCGAACGGGAACTGGCGGAAGAAATGAAAGCCAGCCGTCCCACCATCCGCGCGGCGCTCCTACGCCTGCAATCGGAGAACAAAGTGGACATCGTTCCGCGAAGCGGGGTTTATGTGAGATTCTCCACAACCAAGGTGACGGTGGGTTCCGCCAATCCTCCGCTGCTTCTCGCCGGGACGGAAAATGAGCGCCGGACCGATTCGACGGAGGTCCACGAAAGCCGGGAGCCCTATACCTTCACCCGCCTTTCCGAACCGCCGTCGCTGCGGGCCGCCGGAAAGGAAATCGGGCAAAAATTGAACATCGGCCCGGAAGTGAAAGTGTGGCATTGCCGCGGAGTGCACGTGGTTTCCCAGGTGCCCTTCCACCTGTTTGACAGCTACTACCCGGCATCGCTTTTGGAAGGCTGGCGGAAAGAGGACGATGAGGATTTCATCCCCGTTCTCCGCTGGCTCCGCGAAAAAAAGGGAATGCGCCCGACCCGGGCGGCCGAACGGTTGAACGTCCGCATGCCGACCGCCGAGGAAGCGGCCGCCCTCCGCATTGCGAGAAGTCAGCCGGTGCTGGAAATGGACCGCTGGGTGTGGGCCTGCGACGGCAAGAAAAAAGAACTCCTCTGCGAATACAGCCGGATCGTGTTCAACGCTTCCCTGCACCAATTCGTCTACGAATACCCCCTGCGGGAAGCCGATGGATGACAGGCTCCGGAAGGATGGAACTTCTTCCGCCCATTGGGTATAATGAGGTCGACAATCGCACGCTCGGGGAGTTTTCCGCCATGATTCCAATCCGACGCAACCGCTCAAAAACAAAACCCGGTGACGCAGAACGTCACCGGGTTTCCTGTTTGCCCGGATGCAAATTCTCTGTATGAACACCAATTTTTTCGCGCACACCATAAGGGGAGGGTCATCCTTTGAAACCGCAACGCGCCGCAGGCCTTTCGATTGTGAGCAATTTGACCGTCGTGCTTCTGAAATTGGCAACGGGCCTATACACCGGATCGGTGGCCGTCCTTTCCGAGGCGATCCACTCCCTGCTGGACCTGGCCGCTTCCATCATGGCCTTTTTTTCTGTCCGGTTGTCCCAAAAACCCCCCGACCGAACCCACCCCTACGGTCACGGAAAGATCGAAAACCTCTCGGGAACCGTCGAAACCCTGCTGATTTTCGTGGCGGGCATCTGGATCATCATCGAATCCTGCGAAAAAATACTGAACCCCTCCCCGCTCCATTTCCCGCTCCTCGGGGCGGCCGTCATGGCATTCGGGGCCTTCATCAATCTGGTGGTCGGGCTGATCGTCAGAAGAGCGGGAATCCGGGCGAAATCCGTCGCCATGCGCTCCAATGCGCTCCATTTGCTGACGGACGTCTATTCTTCGGCCGGCGTGGCCCTCAGCCTGGTGCTGGTCAGCCTCACGAACTTCACCCTGCTGGACCCGCTGATCGGGATCGGCATCGCCCTGTTCATCATGAAGGAAGCATACCAATTGGGGAAAGAATCCTTTCTTCCCCTGCTGGACGTGAGGCTGACCCCCGAGGAAGAGGAGAAAATCCGGCAGATCCTCCATTCCTACGCCGATGAATACATCGAATACCACGCCCTGCGCACGCGCCGGTCCGGGCCCGAGGAACACATCGATCTTCACCTGATCGTTCCGTCCGAAATGAGTGTGGAAGAAGCCCACCGCCTGTGCGACCGGATCGAAGCGGAAATCCACCGATCCTTTCCCCAGGCTCAGGTGTTGATCCACATCGAACCGGAGGAGGAAAGGCTGTGACGGTAAAAGCCTTCCCCTTCGGAAAATGCAGACAATGACTCTCCGGGCGGAAGAAAGGAGTGTTCGAAACCGGGCGTTCCCGGGCCGGTCTGAAGATTGAGGGAAGGGCCGCCGAACGGGTCGGGGGGATGGCGGGGACGGGCAGCGGTGGGCTGGACATGATCCAGCGGGAATACAGCCGCGTGTTGACCCAGAGGACCGGATCGCCTCAGTCCCTAAACGGGCGCCAAACCTCCCGGACCCGCCTCCACGGCCATCATCCGGTGCTCCCGGTCCGGGAACAGGCGCCTTCGAAACGATCTTGCTATCCCCGCCGCACCCGGAGCGGGGGGAATTTGGCGTCCGCGAACAGGGGCGACGCTCCGGGCAGCGAAATGACGGATTTGTTTTTCACGGCACATGTGCCTACAATAGGAGCAAAAACAGCCGGGAGGTGGTGGGATGCCATCGGCGCCGAACGTCAGCCTCCGCAAGTTTCCCGTTTTTCACAACCTCCCCAAACGGCGCGTGCAGGAAATCATGGGGGACGCCTTCTTCCGGAGGTATCACAAGGGACAAATCCTGTTCATGGAGGGAGATCCGCGGGACCGAATCTATTTCCTGCTGAACGGATTCATCAAGTTGGTCAGCATGAATGATGACGGTTCCAGTCAATTTTTATTGTACCTGAAACCCTACAGCATGTTTCCCTACGTGGGTTTGTTCCGGGACAAATACTACCGCTTTTCCGCGGAAGCCGCCACCGATGTGGAACTGCTTTATGTCCTGGCGGACGCCTTTGAACGGCAGATCCGGAACGATCCGCCCGTCCTGATCAATCTGATCCGCATCATGGGGGACAAGATGCATGAACACGAAATCCGGATCCAAAAGCTGACCCAGGTGCACGCCACCGACCGGGTGCGGCAGCTGATCAGTTTCCTCCTCCAGGACATCGGGGAAAAAGTGGACGATTCCACCGTCCGCATCCCCTGCCCCCTCACCACCACCGAATTGGCCAAAATGGCCGGAACCAGCCGGGAGACGGTCAGTCATGTCCTGCAGGAGTACAAAGCTTCCGGCAAACTGAAGATCAAGTCAAAAATCATCACCATTTTCGACCCTTCGTATTTCACGATGTGAGAGGCATTTCCTTTCTCACGCCGCTTCCGCGGGCGGAGATCCGCGTGCCGGCTTTTCCGAGCAGAGCGTCGAAGCCCTTCTCCAGGGACGTGATCACTGCCGTCCGTCCGGGCCTTGAATCGGCAAACTGCAGGGTGGCCTCCACCTTCGGCAACATGCTGCCCGGCGCAAAATGGCCTTCCTGCATGTACCGCCTGAGCTGGTCGGTCGTCACCTCTTCCAATTCCGATTGATTCGGCTGCCTGAAGTGGATCGCCACCTTTTCCACCGCCGTCAGAATCAGCAGGATATCCGCATCGACCAACTCGGCCAGTTTTGCGGCGCCCAAATCTTTGTCGATGACGGCCTCCACCCCCTCAAAGCTTCCATCCTCCCGCCGAATCACCGGAATGCCCCCGCCGCCGGCGCAAACCACGATGTGGCCGTTTTCCACGAGCTCGCGAATCACGTCCTTTTCCACGATGTCGACCGGCCTCGGGGAAGGAACCACCCTTCTCCAACCCCTGCCCGCGTCCTCTTTGAAGAGATATCCTTTTTCCCGCATGATCCGCCGCGCTTCCTCTTCCGTGTAAAAGGGGCCGATCGGCTTGGTCGGATGGCGGAAAGCGGGGTCGCCCGGATCGACCACCGTTTGGGTGATGACGGTTGCCGCCCTTTTGGGAATGCCGGCATCGGCGAGAGATTTGTCAATCGCCTGCTGCAGCCAGTAACCGATCATTCCCTGGCTCATGGCGCCGCACGTGTCCAGGGGCATCGCCGGTGTCCGATCCGTGGCGGCCGCCTCCTGCTGCAACACGATATTGCCGACCTGGGGACCGTTGCCGTGGGTCACCACGACATTAAAACCCGCCTTGATGATCCTGAGCAATTGTTCCGCCGTCTGTTCACACGCCCTCTGCTGGGCCTGTGCCGTCGCCTGGTCCTTGGATTTCTGCAGGGCGTTTCCTCCGAGGGCGATGACCACTTTTTTCATTCCGAACTCCTCCCCGTCTTTTTATGGTGCGATGGTGCCGTTGGCCAGGAGAACGATGGAGACCGCTGCCATGACGACAATGACGGCGGCGACGACCAGTTCAAACCTTTTGAACGGCTTTTTCCCCTGTTCCCTGCATGCTTTCAGGTAGAAGAAGATGCCCGGCGCATAAAGAACGGAAACCATCAGCAAGTATTCCAGCCCCGCCGCGTAAACCAGCCACATCGAATACAACGTGGCCACGATCCCCAACAGCAGATCCTTGCCCCGCCGTTCCCCGGCGCCATAGCTTTCGCCGGTCCAGGCCAACTTCAGCTGATACAGGGCCGAGAACAGGTAAGGCAGCAAAATGGCGACTCCGGCCATGGAATACAGCGCCTGATAGGTCGACTCGGCAAACAGCACCACCAGGATGAATGCCTGGATCAAACCGTTGGTCAGCCAGAGCGAAGCGCTCGGACTGCCGCTCCGGTTCTCCTTGGACAGCCGTTTCGGCAGCACGCCGTCTTTGGCGGCCACGTAGGGAATTTCCGCCGCCAGCAGGGTCCAGCCCAGCCAGGCCCCCAGGAGGGAGATCACGAGGCCGAAGTTGATCACCACCGCCCCCCATTTGCCGACAACGGCCTCCATGACGTAAGCCATCGACGGCGCCTCCAGAGCGGCCAACTGCGGCTGGTTCATGACACCGAGGGACAGGACGGAAATCAGGATGTAAATGATCAGGGTGCCCAGCAGTCCCAGGACCGTGGCCCGCCCCACATCCCGGCGGCGTTTGGCGCGCCCGGACAGGACCACCGCTCCTTCGACCCCGATAAACACCCACAGAGTGACGAGCATGGTGCTCTTCACCTGCTCCTGCACCTGGGACCAGTCAAAACCGCCGCCCGCTCCCCAGAAATCCCTGAGAAACAGATCCGCTTTGAAGGCGAACATGACGACCACGATAAACAGGAAGATCGGAACCAGTTTGGCGATGGTGGTGACGGCGTTGACCAGGGACGCTTCCTTGATTCCTTTCAGGACCAGGGCGTGAACGGTCCACAAGATCACCGAGGCGCCGATGACGGACGCCAGGTTGTTCCCTTGACCGAATATCGGGAAAAAGTAGCTGAAAGCGCTGAACATCAGCGTCGCGTAAGCCACGTTTCCCAGCCATGCGGAAATCCAGTACCCCCAGGCCGAGTTGAACCCGATAAACTCGCCAAAGCCCGCTCTTGCATAGCTGTAGATCCCACCGTCCAGTTCCGGCTTGCGCAGGGCCAAATTCTGATAGGCCAAGGCCAGGGCGATCATCCCGATCCCGGTGATGATCCAGCCGATGATGACGGCCCCGCTGTGGGCGCCGGCCGCCATGTCGCTCGGCAGGTTGAAGGCGCCCCCGCCGATCATGGACCCGATGACAAGGGCGATCAGGGGAAACAGCCCCACTTTGTTCTCCTTCATCGGTCTCACTCCTTCACGGTTTTGACATCAACGCCGAATACCGGCGGGTTCTCCCCGAGGGCGGGGAAAACCCCCCGCCCCGGCGGCTACAGCGTGGCCACCATGACCGCCTTGATGGTGTGCAGCCGGTTTTCCGCCTGATCGAAGACCAGCGAGTGTTTGCTTTGGAAGACTTCGTCGGTGACCTCCATCTCCTTCAACCCGTATTTTTCATAGATCCGCCGGCCGATTTCGGTCTCCAGGTTGTGGAAGGAAGGCAGGCAGTGCAGGAAGATGACGTCCTCATTGCCCGTTTTGCGGATCATTTCCATGTTCACCTGGTAGGGTTTCAGAAGGCGGATCCGTTCGGCGAACTGATCCTCTTCCCCCATGGACACCCAGACGTCGGTGTAGATCACATCCACCCCCTGCACGCCTTGGTCAATCTCTTCCGTCAGGGTGAGGGAGGCGCCGGTTTCCTCCGCAATCTCCCGGGCGCTCTTCACCAGCTCCTCCTCCGGCCAGAGACTCTCCGGGGCGACGATCCGGAAGTCCATGCCCATCTTGGCGCAACCGATCAGCAGGGTGTTGCCCATGTTGTTTCTGCCGTCCCCGACATAAGCCATTTTGATCCCCCGCAGGCGTCCGAAATGCTCCCGGATGGTCAAAAAGTCGGCGAGGATCTGGGTCGGATGATATTTGTCGGTCAGTCCGTTCCAGACGGGGACGCCGGCGTGTTTCGCCAACTCCTCCACCGTTTCGTGCTTGAATCCGCGAAATTCGATGCCGTCAAACATCCTGCCGAGCACCTTGGCCGTGTCGGCGACGGATTCTTTTTTGCCGAGCTGAATGTCGTCCTTGCCGAGATACTCGGGATGGGCACCCAAATCCACGCAGGCGACGACAAAGGCACAGCGGGTGCGGGTGGACGGTTTTTCAAACAGCAGGGCGATGTTTTTCCCCTCCAGCAACTTGGGCAGCACCCCGGCGTATTTTTGCGCCTTCAACTGTTGGGAAAGATCGAGCAAATAGGAGAGTTCCTGCGGGGTGAAATCTTCCAGTTTCAGAAAATGTCTGCCCTTCAAATTGATCGCCATTTCCATCACTCCTCGTGCAAAAATTGAATCTGCCCTTCAGATGTCGTCGCGGATCAGCGGCATGCTCATGCAGCGCGGACCCCCGCGTCCCCGAGCCAGTTCCGAGCTGGGCACCTCAATCACCTCGATGCCGTGCTCCCGAAGCAGTTGATTGGAAACATAGTTGCGATCGTAGGTGACGACGACTCCCGGCGCGATGGCCAGGGTGTTGGAACCGTCGTTCCACTGCTCCCGGGCGGAGGCGATCAAATCTCCGCCGCCGCAGGGGATCAGCACCACATCCTCCAATCCCAGGACTTCCTTCAGGGTCTCGATGAGGTTGTTCCGTTCGGAGATCTTGACGGTTCCCTTTTCCTCGCCCGGTTCCAGGATGTAAATGCGCATCTCGCCTTTCGGCCCCAGAATCTCCGGATGAACGGTGAATTTGTTCCGGTCCACCATTGTGAAGACGGTGTCGAGGTGCATGAAGGCGCGGGATTTCGGGATCTCCACCGCCACCACCTTCCGGATCTCTTTCTGCCCGGCAAACAGATTCAGGGCAAGCTGTTCGATCGCTTGGGCGGTGGTCCGTTCGCTGACGCCGACGGCCAGCACCTGCCGGCTCAGCACCAGTTGGTCGCCGCCTTCCATCGAGAAGCGGAAATTGCGTTCAAACCAGACGGGAATTTGGTGGGAGGCGAAGCGCGGATGGTACCGGATGATGTAATCCATGAACAGGGACTCGCGCCTTCGGGCCCTGCGCCTCATCCGGTTGATGGAGATGCCGTTTCCGATCACGGCAGCGGGGTCGCGGGTGAAATACAGGTTGGGCATGGGGTCGAGGTAGAAGGGATAGTGTTCTTCCATGATTTCGTGGAGATGAATCTTCTTCTCTTCCCGGATTTCGCTTTTCCGGATTCCCGACATGACCTTTTCAACCAGCTGTTCGTTGGGCATGGACAACAGGTATTCCTTCAGATGGTAGAAGGCGCTGGTGACGTTTGCCTTGCTCTCCGTCAAAATGTCCTCCACAAACTGTTCGCGGATCTCGTCGTTGCGCAGAGACTCCGCCATGAGGGTTTCCAGATACACCACTTCGATTCCGCGGTTGCGCAGCGTCTGGGCGAAATAGTCGTGTTCCTTTTGAATCGCCGGCAGATAGGGAATGTCATCGAAGAGGAGCCGTTCCAGATACTCCGGAGTCAGATTCTCCACTTCCCTGCCGGGCCGGTGCAGGAGAACGGTGCGGAGTTCCCCGATTTCGGAAGTGACGTGAAGCGGATAATTCACGAGAATTTCCTCCTTCCCGGAATCTTCCCTTTTCATGCACGTACGGACGACAGATTCGAAAGAGCCGGTTCCTCCCGCTTTCCTCCGATGAAAGCCCCCTTTCCGAAAGACGCGTTTTTCTTTTCCAAACAAATGGATGATTGCGAAATGGCATCGCTTACATAAGTGATATTTTTCACATATTGTTTTTCAGTGTGGAAATAATACAGTCTGTTGACGGATTGGTTAACAGATCGTCTTATTCGCTTCATAGCGAGATTTATTTGTTTATCACATCCTTCAATTTCAGTGTAAAAGATTGAATATCGCCGAGTTGTGAAGCATCGCTCATCAAAAACGTGAAATCGTTCACATTAAAATAATATTTATTCCTTTAACTCGAATGAATATGCGCTTTGCTTGCGGCTTTCCAGGCCGCGGCTCACCAAACCCTTAAAAATGAAGTTTTTCCATATGGTTGGCGATGCCGTCCGCCGGGCAAGTCCGCCAAAGGCGCATAAATAATCCATTTTAAAGAAACGGTGAACAAACAGAAGATCCGCCGAAACGGAACCTGGGCAAAAGAAAAAAGCGGCCGAAAAGCCGCCCGGGGCCGTTTCCGATTCCCGCCCCTTCTCTCACTCCAACAGATAAACCACCACACGGTACGGCCCGTGAACGCCGATGGACAAATCCCCTTCGATATCGGCGCTCCGGCTCGGCCCGGTGATCCAATTGATGCAAGCCGGAACCTTTTCCCCGAGCCGGGCCCAGACGCCGCGGGTTTCGGACACGACGTCCTGCCTCCGGAGAACCGCGAACAGGACGGGGGGCAACAGGCTGACGCTTCGCCCCCGGTCGTTTCCGCTTCGCAGCACGAGCGATCCGGTCGAGGCAACTCCCCACTCCGCCCTCACCAGTCCGGCCGCCGCCCGGGCCGCATCCCGGACTTGTGCCGCGGAATCCCTGCCGGAATCCCACAGGATGCGTTCCACTCCCGGAAGGTCGGCCGTCACTTCCTCCAACAGGGGATCCTTCCACAGGACGAGGGGTGATCCCCCTTCCCGGTCGATGTCCTCCATCAATTGCCTCCTGAGGGCTTCCCGCCCCTGAACCCGGATCCCCCGCCCCCCGAGGAGGGAAAGATTGCGGAGAAACCGGCTGATCCGCTCCTCTTCCGTCAGCTTCTCCTCCCTTGCTTCTCCCTCCGGCGGCGCGGACTCCCCGCGGCTTTTTCCGAGGCGCTCCGACAGCCGGGACAGGAAGCGGCGACGGGCGTCAGGATGATCCATCATCGTTTCCCCCTTCCCGGCGCCACCAGCTTCGAAAGGATTCCGGAGCCGGCCGGGGAAAGTCCCGGCTCTCCGTCCAAGCCGACAAGGGACCCGGCCCCTTCTTCAGTCGGCCGGATTCATCGGCCAAAGGACGCGTCAGCCAATGCCCCAGGCGTGCCGCCGCGGTAAACCGTCCCGGATCTTCGGCGAACCAGGCGAATCCGCGAAAAACCATCTGCTCAATCCGCCGGCTGCGCCCCTCTTCCACCTGATCCCGCCGGAGTTCCAGCAGCATGTCGTGAAGGGGAATGCGGACGGGACACGCTTCCGAGCAGGCGCCGCACAGACTGGAGGCGTAGGGCAGCTCCCCGTGTTTTTCAAACCCTCCCAGCAGCGGCGACAACACGGCGCCGATCGGTCCGGGATAGACGCTTCCGTAGGCATGGCCGCCGATGTGACGATAGACGGGGCATACGTTGAGACACGCTCCGCAGCGGATGCAGTGGAGAACCGGTTGATATTTGGTGCCGAGCAGCTTGGAGCGGCCGTTGTCCACCACCACAATGTGCAGTTCCTCCGGCCCGTCGGCATCCCCTGGTCGGCGCGGCCCCGTGATCGCCGTCACATAGCTGGTGATTTTCTGACCCGTGGCGCTCCGGGTCAGCAGCGTCAACAGGACGTCCAGGTCCTCCCACCGGGGAACGAGGCGCTCCATCCCCATCACCACCACATGGATCCGGGGCAGGGTGGACGTCAGCCGGGCATTCCCCTCATTGCTCACCAGGACCACCGAACCCGATTCGGCCACGCCGAAATTGCAGCCGGTGATTCCCATCTCGGCGCGCAGGAATTTCTCCCGCAGCCGCCGACGGGCGTAGGCCGTCAAAGCCTCCGTCTCCTCGGGCAGCGGCTCGCCCGCTTCCCGGGAGAAGAGCTCGGCCACCTGTTTCCGGTTCTTGTGGATGGCGGGCGCGATGATGTGGGAGGGCGCCTCTCCCGCCAGCTGGATGATGTACTCCCCGAGGTCGGTCTCCGTCACTTCCACCCCCTGCTCCTCCAGGGTCCGATTCAGACCGATCTCCTCGGTAACCATCGATTTGGACTTGACGACGGAAGAAACGCCCTTCCCGGCGGCCAGCCGGAGGATGTACCGGCGGGCTTCCTCCGCCGTGTCGGCGAAAAAAATGCGGCCCCCCGCCTCCTCCACCCGCTCGGCGAACCGGTCCAGGTACACGTCCAGATTTTCCACGGTGTGGCGGCGGATCGCCTCCCCGCGGGACCGCAGGGCTTCCCAGTCCCCCCAATCCTCCGCCGCCCGAAGCCTTCCTTCTCTCAACCGGTCCTGGGTCTCCCGGACGGAACGCCGCAGGAAGTCATCCTCCAGAGCCTCTCCGACCCGCTCGTGAAACGCCGATTTGCCCCTCATCTCAGCTCAACCCCCGATCCAGAACCTGGGCCACGTGGAGAACCCGCACCGGCTTCCCCCGGCGGCTCAACCTTCCGCCCAGATGCATCAGGCACCCCATGTCCGAACCCACGAGAAAATCGGCCCCGGTGGACAGGATGTGATCCACCTTTTCGTCGGCCATGGCCGTGGAAATTCCCCCCATCTTGACGGCGAAGGTGCCGCCGAAACCGCAGCAGTCCTCCCCGCGGGGCAGCTCCTTCAAGGTCAATCCCCGAACATGGGCCAGCAGCTTCAGGGGCGCCTCCGTCACCCCCAGCTCCCTGCGCATGTGGCAGGAGTGGTGGTAGGTGGCCACCCCTTCCAGGCGGGCGCCCAAATCGGCCAATCCCTGCCTGTGAACCAGAAACTCGGAAAACTCGAAGCACTTGGCTGCAAGCCCCTGCGCCCGCTCCAGCCATTCCGGCTCCTCTTCCATGAGGCGCGGATACATGCGGCGGACCATCGCCGCGCAGGAACCCGAAGGGGCCACCACGGCGTCATAGGGTTCCAGGGCGCGGATCAATCCCTTGGCCGCCCGCCTCGCTTCCTTCCAATACCCGGTGTTGAAGGCGGGCTGACCGCAGCAGGTCTGCCCTTCGGGAAAGTCCGCGTCGAAACCGAGCCGGCGCAGCACTCGCACCATGCTTTTGCCCACGTCCGGAAAAAACACATCGACCAGACAGGTTGCAAAGATGCCCAAGCGCATACATTTCCCCCGATTCCCGCAAGCCCCCTCCCGGGGCCTTGCCTTATATGGAGAAAAGGTTTGCACAATTTCATTATATCACCCCCGGCTCCCCCTGTCCGGGTTCGGCGGTCCGGCACCAAAAAGGCCGGAGGGCGACCCTCCGGCGGAAATCCGGCATCTTGCGGCCCGGAAAACATCCTCCTCCCGTCACCGGGTTCCCTTGAGCCCCTCGATCAAGACCCGAACCACCTCCGGACGGGAAAATTCCGGCGGCGGCATGATCCCCTCCCTCAACATGGCCCGCACCTTGGTTCCGGACAGCATCACGTGGTGCTCCTCGCCGTGGGGACAGGTCTTGTAGGAGGCCATCCCGTTGCAGCGCCGGCAGTAAAAACTGTGCTCGAAGAAGAGGGGGATGATCCCCAGCTCCTCCGGCCGAAATTCGTCGAAGATCCGTTGGGCGTCGTAGGTGCCGTAATAGTCTCCCACCCCGGCATGATCCCGTCCGACGATAAAATGGGTGCAACCGTAATTTTTGCGGGCCAGGGCGTGGAACACGGCCTCCCGCGGCCCCGCGTAGCGCATCGCCGCCGGAAAGGCGGCGAGCAGCACCCGGTCGCGCCGGTAGTAATGATCCAGGATCACCTGGTAGCTTTTCATCCGAAGGTCCGCCGGGATGTCGTCCGATTTGGTCTCGCCGATCAAGGGATTGAGAAACAGTCCGTCCACCGTTTCCAGGGCTGCCTTTTGGATGTACTCGTGGGCCCGATGGATCGGATTCCGGGTCTGGAAACCGACGATCCGGCGCCAGCCCCGTTCCCGGAACCGGCGCCGGGTCTCCGAGGGATCCAGGATGAATCGGTTGAAGGCGCCGTGATCCGGCCGGCGCAGCAGGTGGATCGGTCCCCCGGCCCTAATCGGGGAAGAACGGTACAGGCGGGCCACGCCGGGATGCTTCTCATCTTCGGTGCGGAACACTTCCCGCGCCTCTTTGCGCCGATCGATCCGGTAAAGGCTCTCCACTTCCATCACCGCGCAGATCCGCCCGTCCTCCCCCCAAAGCGCCACCGGTTTTCCCTCCCGGATCTGGTCCGCCCGATCCTCCGGCACCGGAAGAGTGATGGGCAGCGGCCAGACCGTTCCGTTCGCCAGGCGCATCCGGTCCCGGACCGAAAGATAATCCTCCTCCCCCAAAAATCCGGTGAGGGGGGAAAACACCCCGGTAGCGATGCACTCCAAATCGGAAAGGGTGACCGGCGAAATCTGCCAGCCGGGGAGTTCCTTCGCCCGCCTCAGCCATTCCTCCCGTTCCCCTTCGGCGGCAATCCGGCTGACCAGGGTGCCGCCGTGAGGAGTGATGGTTCCCGTCATTGCGATTCCCCTTTCCGGTTCGGGTGCAGGCCGCACTCGGTTTTATCAAACCCCGCCCAACGGCCCGCCCGAAAATCCTGGCCGGGTTTGACGGGGATGGTGCAAGGCTGGCACCCGATGCTGGGATACTGGCGGTCGTGCAGCGGATTGTAGGGCACGTTCCGCTCCCGGATATAGGACCATACCTGCTCGTGGGTCCAATAGGCCAAGGGATTCAATTTGACCAGGCCGAAGGCCTCATCCCACTCCACCACTTCCGCATGGGCGCGGGTGGGGGATTGTTCCCGGCGGATGCCGGTAATCCAAGCCTGGTAACCGACCAGCATCTTCTTGAGGGGTTCCACCTTGCGCAGCCGGCAGCAGAGGTTGGGATCCCGCTCCCACAGCCGGTCCCCCCACTTTTCCGCCTGCTGCTCCAGCGTCAAATCCGGAGTAACGCGGATAAACTTCTTTCCGTACCGCCGGGTCAGCCGGTCCCGGGTCTGGTACGTCTCCGGAAAATGGAGGTCCGTGTCCAGGTAGAAAATGTCCACCTCCGGATCGATTCTCTGCAGCATATCGACGAGGGCCACATCCTCCGCCCCGAAACTGCACGCCAGGGTGATCTTCCGGGAGCCGAACTTTTTTACCCCCCAGGCGAGGATCTCCGAGGGATGGGCATCCCTCAAATCCTTCGCCGCCCTTTGAATCTCCTTCCGCTCCACCTGGATTTTTTCGGATGATTCATTCATTCTTTGATCCCTCCCATTCATTCCATATTCGTCACCCTCCCCTTTGGTTCGCTCGTTCACAACGCAGCGGTCTCCACGACGAAGCCCTTTCCTTTTCCGGCGGAGCGCTTCTCCTCGATAACCATTTCGGTCACCGGAGGCGCGGCGATAAAGTGGCGCTCCAGCTCCCTCTCCGCCGCCGCGAACGCCCCTTCATCGCTGGCGGCGAGCAGGATGACATAAACGGTCCCTTTCCCCCGTATTTCCGCGGACACCTTATAGAGATAGATCCCTTCCCGGCTCATCGGCGCCACCCCTCAAGACGCCGCAGTCCGGCTCAGGATTTCGTCGAAGCGCCTCTGCAGGGCGTCGATTCCCACCCGCCTCACAAAGCGCCAAAAGGGCTCCTCCGGCTCGCGGTGCTCCTTGTAGAAGAGAATCAGTTCCTTCAACACCGGGGCCACCCGGTCCGCCGGAACCCTTCCCTTGAGAGGGGTGTTGAAGGTCGCCCCTTTCCCCAGATGGCCGCCGACGGAGACGGTGTACGCCTCGATCATCCCGTCGGACGTCTTCATCTTCCCTCCCATCAGGCCGATGTCGGCGATCTGCTGCTGTCCGCAGGAATTGGGGCACCCGTTGATGTGCAGGCGGATGGGGATGTCCAGCTCCACCTGTTCGTCCAGGTATTCAACCACCCGGCGCATCAGTGCCTTCGTCTCCGTCAGGGCCAGGTTGCAGAACTGGATTCCGGTGCAGGAGACCGCATGGCCGACGAAGGGCTTGGGATAAGGCGAAAGCCGCTGGAGAAGGGGTTCCGCCAGCAGATCATCCAGCCTCTCCTCCGGCACGTCGGGGATGATCAGGTTCTGGGTGTTGACGGTCCGCAGCGAACCGGAACCGTATTCATCCACCAGATCGGCCAGCCGGAAAAACTCCTCCGCGGAGGTCCGGCCCATCGGCACATTGAGTCCCACGTAGAAGTAACCTTTCTGTTTCTGGGGATGCACTCCGGTGAAATACCCCGCATTCCACCCGATAAGCCGGTCCTTCCCCCGGGACGGATAGGGACCGATGTAGGTTTCGAGCACCTCCAGGAACTTCTCCGCCCCCCAGTCCGCCACGAGGAATTTGAGTCGCGACCGGTGCCGCTTTTTCCGGTATCCGTAATCCCGGAACAGCCGGGTCACGCCCACGGCCACCTCCACCACCTGCTCCGGCAGAACAAACATGTCCAGTTGCTTCGCCATGTGCGGACGGGAGGAGAGGCCTCCCCCCACCCAGACGTGGAAGCCGACCGCCTCTTTTCCGTCGATCTCCTTGACCGCCGGCGTGAAGGCGAGGTCGTGGATCTGGGCGTTCGTCGCGTTGTAGACGTTGGACGAGACGGAAATTTTGTACTTCCGGGGCAAATTGGAAAACTCCCGGTTGAGAAGGAAAGTTCTCTCCAATTCCTCGACGATCGGACGGGTGTCGATCAGCTCGTGGGGGTCGATGCCGGCCAACGGATTGCCCACGATATTTCGGGGGCAGTCCCCGCAGGCCTCGTAGGGATGAAGCTCCACTTCCTCCAGCCGGCGGAACATGTCCGGAATGTGCTCGATGCGCAGCCAGTGGTACTGGACCGACTGGCGGGTCGTGACATCGATCAGCCCCCGCCCGTAGTCCCGGGCCAGTTCCGCCAGCACCCGCACCTGCCGGGAATTCAACAGTCCGGACGGAATGCGGACCCGCATCATGAAATGTCCGTCCTTGGGACGCTGCTGATAGATGCCCGCCCATTTCAGGCGGACGAAATCCTCCTCAGGAATCGACTCATAGCCCGACTTCGCCCACCGGTAAATATCCTGGATCACGTCCAGGCCGTCCTTTTTCAGCTTCAGCCGCTCCACCTCATTCAGTTCCGCCGCATGCTCCTCCCATTTCCACTTCCGCCGCTCGGCCATGGCTCACTCCCCCTTTGAAATGAAAAATCCCTTTCCCTGAAAAGAGGAAAGGGAATGGTTTTCCCTCCTCATCTTCAGGGACCCTAGTGCCCCACCGGAATTGGCACCGTGTCCCGCCTCCGAAGCGAGAGGCGAAACGGGTTGCCGAGGCTTCATCGGGCCGGTCCCTCCGCCTCTCTGGATGAGGAATAGGACGGAATATGCATAGGAATGTTTAAAATCTAACCTTCTTAATGAGTTATAAAATCCAATAAATAAGGTTAATTAACTATGTTTTAATCACAGGATATCCCGAGTTCTCTAACATGTCAACAGAAAAATGCAAAAACCACCTCTCAACCCTGGACGGTTTCCAGGGATGAAGGGGCGTGAGCCTGCCCGGCCCGCGAAAACAGGGGTGGTGCGGTGAACGGCCGGATGAGACGGCGTTTATGAAACCGTCAGAATAAGAAAAATCCGTACGCCTCCCGGCGGCGGGTGCGGATGCGGTCAGCGAAATCAAAAAAGCGCAGGCCATGAGGAGGTTGCTGAAAACGGCATAGAATCAGGAACAAGTTGAAGTGAAGGACGGGGGATGCTGTCGTGTCGGGAGGATCGGCTTTGGGCCGAAGTTTCCACATCGACCCGGCGGTTTCCAGCCGAGCAAAATGCGGGGATCGGCTATTTTTGAAAGTGATGCCGCATGCGTTTCCGCAAGAGGAAAATACAGGGGACCCCTGTTTTCCCGCTGCGTCATTTGCCGGAACGGATTCCGGAATGGATAGACCACGGGTGAAGAGCGGGTGATCGCTCTTCCCATAGGTTCCGCCCTATCCGTGACGGACAGGCTGCTCGGAGAAGAGATTCAAAGCATCCTCTTGGCACGGGTGGAAGATTTGGAAGAAAATCGGGAAGTCCGGCTTCCGGATATGGGTGGGGGCGGTCCCGTCGAGGCGTTTTGAAGCTTCCGGACAGCGGATGAAACGATTGAATCTTGGAATGCCTTGAACAGGTTCCGGAGATGGCTGCGGCGGCTTCCCGCGCTGTGTTCCCGTCTGCCGCATGCGACGGAGGCTTTCTTTGTCCGGATTACCGAATGAATCGGGAAATCTCCGCCGTCTCTTGGTATCCATGGGAAATCGAAACCATCCAGTTCGAAGAACTTCCGGCCGGGCTCCAGCCCTGGACATGGCAGCAGCTCATCGCCCCGGCGGGATGAAGCCGCCAAGGTTTGAAGTGCTCACCGACCTGAAGCGGATGTGGAACGTGCCCGCCTGGAAAAAGTGGAGGATGGTTTGCATGCGAAAGCGGACCGGAGTGCAGGGCGCTTGCAGAAGGGGCAAAGGAGATTTTCGCGCCCGGAACGGGCTGTTCCCCGAAAGTCGCCATACATCCCCACTGCCAAATGCTGCGACCTCCGGGGAAGCAGTGCCGATGAGACTGGCGGACGCAAATTGCGGAAAATCGGAGGTGATCCGGAGTCGCTTTTCCCGGTTTTTGCGGGATTTGTCATATCTTCGCTTTACGCATATCCGGAACTTCAGGGGACGGGGGAAAGGAACGTCCCTTTTCCTCCTTCAGGGCGAATCCCTGTGCGGTGAGCTCCGACCGCCCTCTCCCCCGGACCTTTCACCCAAACAGAAGCCGGCCCCGTTCGATTCAAAGAACCATTTTCCGGGGAGGAAGTCTCTTCGTCATTGCCCGCCGCAACCCGCCGCCGATTGCCTTCGAATGCCCTCTCCGCCCCATCGGCTTGGAATAGCCGCTTGACCC
Organism: Planifilum fulgidum; assembly: GCF_900113175.1. Lineage (NCBI taxonomy): Bacteria > Bacillati > Bacillota > Bacilli > Caryophanales > Thermoactinomycetaceae > Planifilum > Planifilum fulgidum. The sequence goes on from NZ_FOOK01000006.1 coordinate 78,409, forward strand.
GGGAAAATCGGTCGTCTGGTCCTGTCGATTCCACGCTCCTTGGTCATCCACCGGTTCAGGGCAACATCCCCTTTTTGAAGAGAAACGCCCGCAAATGATACAATTTGGGTGAGGGCTTTCAGCGCCGTTCCTCAGGATCGCCTTACGGAAACCCCGCAGCCGCCAGCGGATCCGATGCCATGCAACCGGGATGGGAAGGGGATACAGAAGTGCGCGTTTATTTCCGAATATTCTAAATAAAGGAGTGTCCTCAATCCTTCATGAGTGAAGCAAAACAGTTTGCCATCTTTGCGGTCATCGCCGCCCTCGTGTTGGGATTTGATCTGTGGGGCGGAATGGAAGGCGAGCAGGCGGAAGAAAAAGGGCAGATCAAAATCGTCCACAACAACTATGTGGAAAACATCGCCGTCTCCCATCTTTGGAAACAGATCCTGGAGGAAAAAGGGTACCGCGTGGAACTGGTGCAGACGGAGAAAGCACCCCTCTGGGCGGGTCTGGCCGGGGGAAGCGCCGACATGGCGGTCGAAGTGTGGTTGCCCCATACCGACAAGGCCTATTACGAAAAATACAAAGACCGGGTGGAGCTCCATCAACCCTGGTATGAAGGAACGGCCCTTGGGTTGGTGGTGCCGGAATATGTGGAGGAAGTGGAGACGATCGCCGACCTGAACAAGCACAAGGAGCTGTTCCGGCGCGGGGATCAGCCGGCCATCGTCGGCATCGATTCGGGGGCCAGCCTGATGATGCTGACGGAGAAGGCGATCCAAACCTATTCGCTGGACTATGAGCTGATCGAGAGTTCCGAGCCGGTCATGCTGAGCGAATTGGACAAAGCCTACAAGAAAAAGGAACCGGTGGTGGTCACCCTGTGGAACCCCCACTGGGTGTTCAACAAGTACAAACTGAAATACCTGAAGGATCCGGAGAAGGTGTACGGCGAACCCGACACGATCTACTACGTGACCCGAAAAGGCTTTAAACAGGAGCATCCGGAAGTGATCCAGTGGATGGATCGGTGGGAAATGGACGATAACACCCTCGGCGAGCTGATGAAAAACATGGAGGATACGGGACAACCCCGAACAGGCCGTCCGGCAGTGGTTGGAAAAACACCGGGACCTGGTGAACGAGTGGGTTGAATAAAACCTCCCCTTTCGGGGAGGCGGAGGAGGCGGGCCACAGGCATTCGCGCGATGCACATCCGTCCCGAAGCCCCTTCGGGGGTGGAGAAAACCCCCTTTCCGAAAGGGCGGCATCGATTCTCCCTGTCCAGGCGCAGCGAGGGATTCCGCCAAAACGGCTGTTGCCTTTTCAATGGAACTCGACGTCCACCCTCCGCCGGTTGGGAGTCACATCCTTGGGGATGCGCACCTCCAGGATTCCGTTGCGGTAGGTCGCCCGCGCCTGATCCGACTTGACCCGGGACGGCAGGGTGACCGTCCGCTGAAACTGGCCTGTGTAGCGTTCCCGCCGGTGCATCCGTTCCCCTTGCACTTCCTGAGTCCGCTGAACGCTGCCGCTGATCGTCAGGCGATCCTCATCCACATCGATCTGCACGTCATCCTTCTTCTCCAGCCCCGGCAATTCGGCGGAAACAATCACTTCGTTTTCCGTTTCATACACATCCATCCGGGGCATGCGCAGGGCGGGAAACGCGCCCGTGAAGGGTTGTTCGCTCAGCCACCGCTCCACCTCCTGCCGCCAGTTCTCCATGTGGCGAAAGGGATCGTAAGGCACGAGGCTCATGGTTCCACCTCCCGATATTCGTCGGGAATATTTTGTCCCGTCGGAGGATCCTCTATGTACGGGACTGCAGGATTCGGGAAGGCCGGTGACGAAAGCAACCGGAAAAGACGGGTTCCGGGGATTCGGGGAGTGGTCCCATGAATACGCTTTTGGTCATCGATGCGGGAAACACCCACATCAAATGGGGAATTTACGAAGGTCCCACACTGCGATTCCACTGGCGCATTCCCACCTCCAGGACGCACTCCGAACTGAAGGCGGCTCTCCGCCGTCTCCTCGAGCATCATCCGCTTCACCACCAACTGGAGGGGGCGGTGATCAGCTCCGTGGTCCCGGCAGTAACTCCGCTATTGATCGACCTGTGCCGGAGATCCCTCGATTGCGATCCGCTGGTTGCCGGCTCCGACATCGAAACGGGGGTCTCTTTCCGCTTTCATCCCGTGAAATTGGGATCCGACCGGATCGTCAATGTGGCGGCAGGGGTCAAACTGTACGGCTTCCCCCTGATTGTCGTCGATCTGGGAACCGCGACAACCCTCGACGTGGTCGACGGAGAGGGGCGATTCGCGGGGGGAGTGATTTTGCCCGGCATCCAAACGGCCGCGGAGGCCCTCATCCGCCGCACCGCCCTGCCCCGCTTCACCATCGAACGCCCGGAAGGCATCATCGGAAAAAGCACCGTCGCGGGACTGCGGGCGGGAGCAATCTACGGAGCGGCGGGGCAGATCGACGGACTCGTCCGGCATATCCGCCGGGAATCCCCCCACCCTTTCCGGGTGGTGGCGGCGACGGGAGGGTTCGCCCCTCTGATCGCCCCCCACGCCCGGTCCATCCATCATGTCCATCCACGGCTCACCCTGGACGGTCTGCGCATCCTGTGGGAAATGAACCGGAAGGGCGGCTCTTCCGGTTAAAGGCGCCCGCAAAATTAATCCCCCAATAAAAGGGGGAATGGGCCGTGCGTCCACCGCCGGGGCAGATTTGCGACAACCGGCGGGCGGTTGCGCCGGATGGCCCAGGGAGCGGAAACTTCCCCTCGCACACCGGCCCCCGGAACCTGTGCGCATTCTCTTCACCCGTTGACAAAATCCGGTTCCGCTTTTACCCTTTCAATTAGTTAGGCTAACTAATTAAAGAGGGGTTCTCTTTCCCCGGCAAGTCTGCCGCGACCAGGCGGTCTCGGAGTTCAACGGCCTGCGGCACCGGGAACCGGATGCGAAAGGCGGATGGGGTCATCGCCCTCTTCGGCGAAAAATCCCGGCAGCAGCACACGGCGATGGTTGCGTCCCCCGCCATCCGGTCGTGAAAACCCTTGATGCTCGTCCGCCTGGAGAACCTGCACCATCCCTCGAGGAATTCGGCCCGGCAGGCCCCGGCAAAGTCCGGCCGGATTTGACGCTTTCGCCCGTCCCAGGAAGGAGGCGACTGCGCCAAACCTGTCTTCAACCGGCGGGGGGCGTCGCCTCCGCATCCCTCCCTTTCATTCCATGTCCAAAGGAGCAACGAGCCCGAAGAAGAAACCCCGCGGTTTTCCGGGAGAGCGCCCTTCGCCCGCCGGGGGAAGCGGGGCGCGAAAGACAAATCTCGGCACACGGAAGATAAACCGGAGTGGAGGAGAAGCCATGTCCGCAAGCGACCGAACCATCCAAGCCAACTTCCGTCTGTTTTATTTTCTGGCCTTCTGGGCCCTCGGGGGGCTTTACCCCCTGTTGAGCATTTACCTGAAGGAAGAGATCCGCCTGAGCGGCAGTCAGATCGGCACCTTGGTGTCCATCGGCCCCATCGTCATGGTGATCGCCCAGCCCGTATGGGGACTGATCTGCGACTGGACCGGCCGCGCCCGCACGGTGCTGGTCACCGCCCTTTTGGCCACGGGAGGAATCGGCCTGGGCTTCCTGTTCTTTGACGAATACCTCCCCCTGCTGGCCGCCGCCTCCTCCCTCGCCCTCTTCCAAGGCGCCATCATTCCCATCTCGGACACCCTCACCGTCAATTACGCGATGCGACACCGCCTCGACTACGGCAGTTTCCGGCTGTGGGGAGCGATCGGATTCGCCGCCGCCGGCTTCGCCATGGGATGGCTCGCCGAACGATTCGGCCTTTCGGTCATCTTCTACGGCTTTGCCCTCACCCTGTGGCTGGGAGCCGCCTCGGCGCGGCGGATGCCCGGTGACCGGATCTCGATGCGGATGGATCTGCGGTCCGGACTGTCCCGCTTGATCCGGCTGCCCCGTTTTGCGCTGTTTCTTTTGGCCACCTTCCTGGTGTTCGGGCCGATTTTCGCCAACAACACCTATATGGGGCTGCTCTTCCAATCCTCCGGAGCGACGGTGGCCGGGGTCGGACTGGGGTTCCTGCTGGCCGCAGGCAGTGAAGTCCCCTTCATGAAAATCGCGGGGAACTGGATCCGCAGACGGGGAGCCCTCGCGGTCACCCTGTTCGCCGCGGGCATCTCGGCCCTGCGTTGGCTGTTCTATTTCTTTGAACCGGACATCCTGTGGCTCTACCTCACCAGCGTGGTCCAGGGATTGTCCACGGGATTGTTCATCCCCGCCGCCCTGATATATGTGCGGAACCTGGCGCCGGAAGAGGCAAAAACCACCGCCGTCTCCCTCTACACGGCGGCGGGAACCGGCCTGGGAAACTGGTTTTGCACTCTGTTGGGCGGATGGATCCTCGAAACCTTCGACATCTTCACCACCTATCTGTTTTTCGGAATCTTGACGGCAGTCGGGGCGATGATCCTTTGGATCGTCCTTCGCCTGGAGAAAACGGGCACAAAAAAGGCCTCTCCCGAGCCTGCGGGAAGGCCATAAACGACGCCCACGCCTCTTCTTACCGCTCATCCCCCAGAAGGGTGGCGGGCTGGTTTTCAAAGACGAAATAATCCACGTTGATGTTCAAAAACATGTTGTCCTTGCCTGTCTGGCGGTCCCGGATCACGAAATAGTCCCTGCCCACGTTCCTCAGGGTCCCGGTCACCGACTTCGCAGGCCACCGGGGGTTGTTTTCAAAGGTGAGATAGACGGTGACCACCTTGCCCACGTTGGCCTGCAGAAACTCTTCGCTGAACCTCCGTTCCGTGTCGCGTTGGGAGATTCCCGCGCCCGTCATGCCATAAATTCCGGCAGACCCGTAGTAGGGATAAGACCAATACATCCTTCACCCTCCTAACGAGTAGACTCTCGGACAGGCGGCATAATCGGGAATGTAAAAGCAATGGCTTTTATACCGCCCGCTGTGGGTCTGGTTGAACCAGGTGGGGGGGCACTCGCCCGCCGGCCGGAAAAACCAAAGGGCGTTGGAGGCGGGATGATGGCGTTCCCCGTTCACCGCCCTCTGCGCCAAACGAATGTCCTGCTCTCGGGCCCGCTGATAAAAGTACGATTTTTGCACCGCCTCAAACCCTCCCGGCGACTGGAACACCATCTGGCGGATCGTGCGAATCGGCTTGAAATCGAGACAATCGGCGATCACCCGGTTCACCCCGACGTTTCCCACCATCAACATGCCCAGCGGGCCGTCCCCTTCGGCCTCGGCCCGCATCAGCCGGGCCAACAGCTTGATCTCCTCGCTGTTTGTCCGAACCACGGCCATCCCCTATCACCCCGGAACCATCTTATGTGCGGAAAAAATGAAAAAGAACCGGAATCTCCGCCTCTTGGGAAAGAAAATTCAAATATTTCCAAAGGATTTTCGGCCGGACAGGTCGAAATGTCCCTTAATCCCTTTTTCCTCTTTTCACAATGGCGAAAAAACACTGCCGCCTCCGGAAAGGAGTGAAAGAAGCGTGGATATCATCCATCGGAACACCGTGGCCGATCTGATCCGCCGCGCCGCCCGCCGTCATCCGGACAAGGTCGCCCTCCTCTTCGGCGACCGCCAGTGGACATACCGCCATCTGGAGGAAGCCAGCAACCGACTGGCTCGCCATCTGATCGAGGCGGGACTGAAAAAAGGGGATCGGGTCGCGGCCTTCGGCCGAAACTCCGACGCCTATATGCTGCTGTGGCTGGCCACCGCCAAGGCGGGGCTGGTGCACGTGCCGATCAACTTCACCCTGGCCGGGGATGAACTCTCCTACATCCTGAACCAATCGGGCAGCCGGGCCCTTTTCCACGATCCGGACCTGGCGGACAGGGTGGAGGCGGTGAAGGGAGCGACCGTCGTCGAAATCTTCGGCACGCTCCGGGACGGCCGAAAGTTCGACGTGATGCGGCTGGCCGAAGAAGGAAGCGCCCTTCCTCCCGAGGTGGAGGTCCGGGACACGGATTTGGTCCAGTTGCTCTACACCTCCGGAACCACGTCCGCGCCCAAGGGGGCGATGATGACCCACCGGGCCCTGGTGCACGAATACATCAGCTGCATCACCGCCCTGGATTTTTCGCCGGCGGACCGCCCGCTCCACGCCCTTCCCCTCTACCACTCGGCGCAGATGCACGTGTTCCTGATGCCCTACCTGATGCTGGGAGCCACCAACCGCCTGTTGGAAATTCCCGACGCCCAGGAGGTGCTCCGGATCATTTCGGAGGAGAAAATCAACAGCTTTTTCGCCCCCCCGACCTTCTGGATCAGCCTCCTCAACCATCCCGATTTCAACCGGAGGGATCTGACCAGTTTGACGAAGGGATATTACGGCGCCTCCATCATGCCCGTGCCCGTCTTGAAAAAACTGAAGGAAGCCCTGCCCCGGCTGAGCGTCTACAACTGCTTCGGCCAATCGGAGATCGCCCCTCTCGCCACGGTCCTGCGCCCGGAGGAGCATGAAGCCCGCCCCGATTCGGCGGGAAAACCGGTCCTCTTCGTGGAGATGCGCGTGGTCGACGACAATATGGAAGACGTCTCCCCCGGCGAAATCGGTGAAGTGGTCTACCGCTCCCCGCAATTGTGCATCGGATACTGGGACAAGCCGGAGGAAACGGCGGAAGCCTTTGCGGGAGGCTGGTTCCACTCGGGAGACCTGGCCCGGGTCGATGAAGAGGGATACATCACCATCGTGGACCGCAAAAAGGATGTGATCAACACCGGCGGCGTGCTGGTCGCCTCCCGGGAGGTGGAAGAGGCCATCTACACGCATCCCGCGGTCAAGGAGGTGGCCGTCGTCGCCACGCCCGACCCCAAATGGATCGAAGCGGTCACCGCCGTCGTCGTGCTGAAGGAAGGCGCCCGGGCCAGCGAAGAGGAGATCATTCAGTGGTCCAGGGAGCGGCTGGCCCCCTTCAAGGTGCCGAAAAAGGTGCACTTCGTCGAGGACCTGCCCCGCAACGCCTCCGGCAAGATCCTGAAGCGGAAGCTCCGGGAACAGTTTTCCGAAACCGGTACGTAAGAAGGCGGTCGCACCGGACCCATACCGTGTTCAAAGCCCTCCTCTGGGGAGGGCTTTTTACGCGTTTGGCGAGGAAGACAAACATTCACGCAAAGTTCATCCTTGCCGCAAAAGAGGGGGGATATAATGAGATTGACTGGACGCATGCATTCCGGGACAACCTGGCATCCAACATCGACCGCCGTTTTGACGGATGCGATATCACAGAGGGAAAGGACTGATATCCATGCAATGGATTCGAATGCCGGCCCTGTTGATGATCGCCCTCCTCGCCTTCGCGGCGGCCGCCTGCGGAACCTCTCCGGACGAGGGAAAACCGGAACAAAGCGGCGCCGCTTCGGAGCATCAGGAAGGCCACTCCGAACATGACGCCGGAAAAAATGCTCCCTCCGCCCCGAAGGTGAAGATGGATCTGCCCGAGGACGCGAAGGCCGGAAAGGAAGTCTTAATCCAAATCACCGTCACCCATGAGGGAGAACCGGTCAACGACGCGGACGAAGTGCAGTTCGAAATCTGGAAAAAGGGAGCGCCCAAGGACGATCATGAAATGATCGACGCGGAAAAAACGGGAGACGGGGTGTATTCCATCAAAAAGACCTTCCCGGAACCCGGGGAATACAAGGTGATGTACCATGTGACGGCGAGGGGAAGCCATGTGATGGAACCCGCCGAAACCCTGGTCGTCCAATGATGCCCCCGTGGAACAAAGGGGGTTTTTCTTTACATCCGCCGGAAAACCGCTGACGGCCGGCGGAAAGGCGAAACCGAGGCCCGAATCGGCCCTCCGCTCCATCGCGGACCGCTTTTTCACAGGCGGGAGGCCGGGACGCTGACAAACCTCAAAGTCCGGGGGCGGGAGGCGTTTTCCGCTCCGTCTTTATGCAGCAGGACTCGGCAAAAACCGCCTGACCAACCCTGTGCCTTCCCGCCGCGGAGGGCTTTTTTCTTCCGGGGAACCGGCAAACGGGGACGCTCTGTCGGGAGTGTTTCCCTTTTTTTCGTCGAATCAACGCGTACAATGAAGATGGGAACCGGATTCGACGTCGAGTTCGGAGAACGCCGCGTCCACGGAGGTCGTCATGATAAACAGCCCTGTGTTGGAAATCCGCGATGTGAGCAAAGAGATCGGCCGGCGGCGAATCATCGATTCCGTTTCGCTGAAGGTGTACCCGGGAGAAGTCATGGGAATTCTGGGGCCCAACGGCGCCGGAAAAACCACGCTGATCCGGCTGATGACGGGCCTCGTCGCCCCCACCCGGGGGGAGATCCGGATTCGGGGAAAATGCGTGCGATCCCAGTTTGAACAGGCCATGAAGCATGTGGGAGCCATCGTGGAAAATCCGGAGTTTTACCCGTTCCTGACGGGATACAAGAATTTGCTCCACTTTGCCCGGATGGTTCCGGGGGTGGGCGAAAAGCGGATCCGGGAAGTCATTTCCCTGGTGAAACTGGAGGAGGCCATCCACGATCCGGTCAAAACCTATTCTCTGGGGATGCGCCAGCGCCTGGGGGTGGCCCAGGCGATTCTGCACCGTCCCGCCCTGCTCATCCTGGACGAGCCCACCAACGGGCTGGATCCCGCGGGCATTCGCGAACTGCGGGATTATCTGCGCCGTCTGGCCGAGAAGGAACGGACGGCGGTGGTCGTGTCCAGCCATTTGCTTTCGGAGATGCAGCTGATGTGCGACCGGGTGGCCATCCTCCGGGGTGGAAAACTGATCGAAGTCCGGCGGATGAGCGAAATTCTCCGGCGGGATTCCGAGGAACTCCGAACCCGCTTCGAGGTGGATCGGACGGATCCGGTCCCGTCGGTACTGCTTCAACTGGGCTTAAACCGCGAGTGGAAAGAATGCCCCGGCGGTTTTGAGATAAGGCTGCGGCGGGAGGAAACCGCGGAGCTGAACCGGCGGTTGATCGAGGCCGGCGTTCGGGTGTACGCCATCCGACGGCTGGAACAGTCGCTGGAAGAACGATTCCTGGAATTGACGGAAGGGGATGCGCCGTGATCCTGGGAAGGCTGATCCGAAACGAACAGATGAAAATCATGGACCGGACGCGGACCCTGGTCATGTGGGCGCTGCTGATCCTGGCGGTCTGCCTGTTGGCGATCGGTCAGCGATTGATCTTGGTCTCCGGCGCCCCGGTGGACATGTGGGAATTCGCCGAGGGTTGCACCCACCTGCTGTTCATCGTCCAATTGTTCACCCTGGTCGTCGCGGGAGATATCATCTCCAGCGAGTTCTCCTGGGGAACGGCGAAATTGCTGCTCATCCGTCCCGTGAGCCGGACCCGCATCCTGCTGTCCAAATTTGCGGCGGTCGTCACCTTCCTTTTGGCCTGCATGGCCGTCCTCCTGCTGGCTTCGCTGCTGTTCGGAGCGGTCTTCTTCCGCTGGACGGGATTGGGTGACGCCCTGGAAGCCCTGAAACAACTATTTGCGCGCTACGGACTGTATGGGGTGGAAGTCCTCGTGACCGCCTCCCTCGCCTTCATGCTGTCCGCCGCATCCCGCAGCAGCACCCTGTCCGTCGGGCTGTCCATTTTTCTCTTTTTTTCCGGTGGATTTCTATCGGAATTATTGAAAATATGGGGAATCAGCTGGGGAAAATACCTGCTGTTTGCCAATCTGGATCTTTCGCCCTATTTCTACGGCCACTCCCCGCCTTTTCCGGGCATGTCCCTCGCTCACTCCCTGCTGGTGCTCGTCATCCATTTTGCGCTGTTTCACCTGATCGCCTGGTGGTCCTTTGCCAAACGGGATGTCCTGACCTGAGGCAGCCGGTCGCATTAAAACTTTTCCGATAAGATTTGTCGGCCCATCCAATCAAAACAGTTTGTATATTTTGGAATAACGCGGCGCTGTTGACACGCCGAGGGCGCCGTAGTAGGATGTTTCATGACAATTTCATACGGTGATTCCGCGCGCTCTTATCCAGAGAGGTGGAGGGACTGGCCCGATGAAACCCGGCAACCGTCCGCGGCCATACGCGGAAATGGTGCCAATTCCTGCAGAGCCCAACGGTTCTGGCAGATGAGAGAGGCGATTTTAGATATAAGATCCCTTTCTGCTCTGGCAGGAAGGGATTTTTTCGTCAACGGGTGGTGAAATCGATGATCGTACTGGATCATGTGAGCAAAGTGTACCGCTCTCCGAAGGACGGAGACGTGGTTGCCCTCAAGGATATTCATCTGGAAATCAAACGCGGGGAGATCTTCGGCATCGTCGGCCACAGCGGCGCCGGAAAGAGCACGCTCCTGCGCCTGCTCAACGGCCTGGAGAAGCCTACGTCGGGCCGGGTGACGGTGGACGGAATCCCCATCTCCGAAAGCAGCGAGCGCCAGCTGAGGGAAGCGCGAAAGAAAATCGGCATGATCTTTCAGCACTTCCACCTGCTCTGGTCGCGCACCGTCTGGGAAAACGTGGCCTTCCCCCTGGAGCTGGCCGGAAAGCCGAAACGGGAGATCCGGGAAAAGGTGGACACCCTGCTGGAACGGGTGGGGCTCACCCACCGGGCCAACGCTTATCCCGCTCAACTGTCCGGCGGACAGAAACAGCGGGTCGGGATCGCCCGGGCCTTGGCCAACGATCCGACCGTGCTGCTTTGCGATGAAGCGACGTCGGCCCTGGACCCCGAAACCACCGCTTCCATCCTGGAGCTGCTCAAGGAGATCCACCGGGACACCGGCATCACCATGGTGGTCATCACCCACGAAATGAGCGTCGTCAAACGGCTCTGCCAGCGCATGGCCGTCATGGAAGACGGAAAGATCGTGGAGCAGGGCGAAGTGGAGGCCCTGTTCCGCGAGCCGAAGCACCCGGTGACCCGGCAATTTGTGGAATCCCTGATCGCCGAAAAAGAAAACGCCGAACGGCACACCGCCTTGATCCGGATTCCTTCGCGCAAGCTGGACCTTTTGTGGGGCCTTCTGGCGGAACGGGTCAAGCGGGGCGTGACCGCCACCATCCTGCCCGATGCCGCGGAAAGCGGAGACCATGTGACGCTGCGGATCGGCGGGCCGAAGGACGCGGTCCAAGAAGCGGTAGCAGCCCTGAAGCAGGATGAACACCGCGAGGTGATCCCCCATGTTTGATCAACTGGACACCCAATTGTTGTGGCAGGCAACCGGGGAAACGATATACATGGTGGCCATCTCCACCTTCTTCTCGGCCCTGATCGGCATCCCCCTGGGCGTGCTGCTGGTCATCACCGACAAGGGCCATCTTTGGGAAAATGTGGCGCTTCAGCGCCTTTTGGGCGTGGTTGTCAACCTGTTCCGGGCGGTTCCCTTCATCGTGCTGGTTCTCTTCCTCTTTCCCCTGTCCAAACTGCTGGTGGGAACCACCCTCGGGCCGACGGCGGCCACGATTCCCCTGATCGCAGGGGCCGCCCCCTTTTATGCGCGCATGGTGGAAACCGCCATCCGGGAAATCGACCGGGGCGTGATCGAAGCGGCCTTGGCCATGGGGGCCACCCGGATGCAGATCGTCCGAAAGGTGCTGTTGCCGGAGGCCAAGCCGGCGATCATCTCCGGCCTGACCGTCACCTGCGTCTCCCTGATCAGCTTTTCGGCGATGGCGGGGATCGTGGGCGGCGGCGGCCTGGGCGACGCCGCATACCGCTTCGGCTTCCAGTCCTTCAACGACCAGATGCTGTACGCCTGCGGCCTGTTGCTCGTCCTCTTCGTGCAGCTGGTGCAGTGGGGCGGCGACCGGCTGGCGCGACGCGTCGACAAACGATAAACCCGATCCGTCAACCGACTTATCCGGAAAAGGAGGCATCGAATCATGAAAAAATGGTGGCTCGGACTGCTCTCGCTCGCTCTGCTGCTGGCAACGGCCGCATGCGGCGGAGGCAGCCAGGAAAAAACGACGCTCCACGTGGGGGCCACGCAGGTGCCCCATGCCGAAATCCTGAACCACATCAAACCGACGCTGGAAAAAGAGGGCATCCAGCTGGAGGTGCGCGTCTTCCAGGATTACGTTCTGCCCAATAAAGCGGTGGAAGAAGGGGAACTGGACGCCAACTACTTCCAGCACATCCCCTGGATGGAATCCACCAACAAGGAACAGGGATGGCACCTGGTCAAGGTGACGGGCGTGCACATCGAACCGATGGGAGCCTACTCCAAAAAATACAAATCCAAAGAGGAGATCCCCGACGGCGCGACGGTCGCCCTCCCCAACGCCACCAGTGAAATGACCCGGGTCCTGCTGTTGCTGGATCAGCAAGGGCTGATTAAACTGGACAACCGCGAAGGGGACAAAACCCTCAAAAACATCCGGTCCAACCCGAAAAAGCTGAAATTCAAGGCGCTGGAACCGGCCATCCTGCCGAGGGTCCTGGATCAGGTGGACGTGGCGGTCATCAACACCAACTACGCCCTTCAGGCCAAGCTGAATCCGCTGAAGGATTCCCTGTTCATCGAGGACAAGAATTCCCCCTATGTGAACGTGTTGGCCGTCAAGAAAGGCAATGAAAAGGATCCGGCCATCCAAAAGCTGGCCGAAGCTCTCACCTCTCCGGAAGTGAAAAAGTTCATTGAGGAAAAATACGACGGCGCCGTCGTTCCGGCCTTCTGAATGAAAACCCCCGCGCACAAGGCGCGGGGGTTATTGATTACAAGCCACCGACAAAATGGATGAGGGGGCGATTTTTCGTCCCGGCGCCCGCAAAAGCAGGAACCGCCCGGCAACCCCCCCGATGCCCATGCCGAAATCTGTTTCCACCCTGCGCACGAGGCGCAGGGTTTTCAGCACTGGACCCGGGACGGCTTTTCCTGAAAAGCCGATCACAGCGACGCGATCCACGCCTTCCGCACCTTCTCCTCCCGGTCCTCCCGGACGGAACCGGCGCGCCGGGCGCTCCGGATCCCCCAGAAGTAGAAGGCCAGAGCACAGGCGGCAATCAACAGCATGTCCACACCGTAGGGAATCAGGTTGTACCCGCCGAATCGCTCGCTGCCCAGACAGGAAACCAGGACGATGAAGGCGAGGTATCCGATCAGCCACAATCCGGCTTTCAACCGGGGGATGAAATCGGTCCAGCCCTCCTTTGCCTGGTAATAGAGGTAGATCGGCAGGCCCAGCACCATGATCAAAACCACTTTGCCCGTCAGCGGCCAGGTCGCCCAATAAAGGATCAAGGAGGCCAGGATGAACGCCACCGGGGCGATCACGCCCATCCCCTTCACCCGGATCGGACGGTTCGCCACGTCCCTTTGGCGCAGCACCATGACGGCAACGGGCCCCGTTGCGTAGGAAATGAGCGTGGCGACGGAAATCACCTCCGCCAGGGATCCCCATCCGCGGAACAAAAAGAGGAAAACGAAGGCAACCGCCAAATTGAGCCACAGGGCCGCCCGCGGAACCCCGTATTTCGGGTGAATCGACCCGAATATTTTGGGCATATAACCGTTCTCCTTCATGCCGTAAACCATCCGCGCCGTGGTGGCGGTGTTGGTGATGCCCGCCCCGGACGGTGAAACAAAGGCGTCGGCAAAGAGAAGCAGGGCCAGCCAATTGAGATTGAGGGCGATCGCCAGGTCGGCAAAGGGCGAGTTAAAGTGGATGCCTCCCCAGCCCTTGGCGGCCTGTTCCGGGGAAACGGCCCCGATAAAGGCAACTTGCAGCAGGATGTAGATCCCGCCGGCCATCAGGATCGACCCGACCACCGCGATCGGGATCGAGCGGCTCGGGTTTTTCGCTTCCCCCGCCAGATTGACCGGACTTTGGAAACCGTTGAAGGCGAACACCACGCCCGAGGTGGCCACCGCCGTGAGCACTCCGGACCAGCCATGGGGGGCAAAGCCGCCGTGGTCCGTAAAGTTTTCGGCGTGGAAGCCGGCGGCGATCAACCCCGCCACGGTGAGAAGGGGAACGGCCAGTTTGAACACGGTGATGGCGCTGTTCGCCGCCGCAAACAGGCGAACGGTCCAGAAATTCAGCAGAAAGTAAACGATGATCAACGCCCCGGCCAAGAGGAGTCCCGCCGGGGACAGTTCCTGCCCGTCGTACAGGCGCCCGGCCCATTCCCAGGGCCACGAGCTCATATATTGGACGGAAGCCACCGCTTCCACGGGGATGACCGATACGATCGCGATCCAGTTGGCCCATCCGGAGAGAAATCCGACGAAGGGGCCGTGCGAATGCTGGGCGTACCGCACCATTCCCCCCGTCTGGGGAAACATCGTTCCCAGCTCGGCATAGGTCAGCCCGATGAATACCGTGGCGATCATTCCCAAAACCCACGCGATGACGGCGGCCGGCCCGGCGACGGATGCCGCTTTCCAGGCACCGAACAGCCAGCCGGAACCGATGATGGTCCCCAGCCCCGTCATCAACAGGGCAAAAGTTCCCAGTTCCTTCCTCACGTTTTTCTCCGACACCTTCTCCACTCCCCAACCCGCGAGACAACTTGAGGGATCGGGAAATGCCCCGCGGCGCCTATATTGGGGAGAATTATATCACAAATGGATTTACGGATTCTATTTATTTTACCTTTTGCAAAAAATTGATTCTATTGACCAAACCGATGACATCAGCGGACGGGCTCCCATTTTTACTGTTTAAAAATTGAAAACAAAGGATTTTTCTTGCTTTGCGGGCATTCGTTTGTCTGATTTCAAATATGCGCATTACAAAATTCTTATAAAAAATAAGGGAAAAAGCCCCGCATGCATCCCGAACCCTCCCCTTCCATTCCCCCCTCCCACAGGGGAGATGGATTTCGCCTATAGGCGCCGCGGTCAAAAAACCGCAAAGCCATGGCGGTCCGGGTGCGGTTGCCGGGTCCCGATGTGATCCCGAAAATGATGAAAACAGGAAGGAAATCCTTTTATAAACAGCCCGGTTTGCACGCTTTTTTGTCAAGCGGGGGCAATTTCGTGCTGCCTGCCAAACGGCGACGTGTTTGCAACGCTTGAGCAAATTCACTTATGATAAAAAGGGGTGAAATGATGGCGCGTGAAAGTAAATTTACTAAAAGCGATTTATATCAGGCCACCCACCATCTGCTGCTGCAACACGGCTACGCAGGGTTTCACTTCGGATTGCTTGCAGAAAAATTAAATATAACCAGAGCGGCTTTATACAAGTATTTCAATAACAAAGACGAGCTGATTACGGAATATATGGCTTATGAAATGGAACGATTTCTGGAGGAACTCGAAAAAATCGGTGAATATTCCCGTTTTGAGGATCAATTGGACTTTCTGCTGCGGGTGATTTTAAAATACAGCGACATCCACCAGATCCTCTCCATGGCATTTCAAATCCCGAAATCGAAGCATGCGAAGGTCAATCAAACGTTGCAACAGTTGGAGCATCAACACGAAAAAATGTATGCGCTGTTAAACGGTTTCATCCACTTGGGGAAAAAAGAAAAGATGCTCAAACCGGAATTACCCGAGCACCTCCTGCTTGGTTTTATTTTTAACGCGGTGAACATTCCCAATCGGTCACACGTGCCGGAAGAAGAGTGGAAGAATTTGATCAAGGAGTTTCTTTGTTATGGAATGTTTGGAAAAAGATGTAATTGACACTTGTGTAACCTTGGCCTATAATAGCCCCTAGCAATTTATTTTATGTCGAAAGTTACACTTGTGTAACATTAGACCCAAAGGGCATATACACGACAAAATCCAGTAAACACAAAAGAGGTGGACCTATGTTTCTCGCATTAAGGGAATTGAGACATGCCAAATTCCGTTTTTTTATGATCGGTATGATCTTGTTGTTGATCTCTTGGCTTGTTTTCATTTTGTCCGGACTGGGAAACGGTCTTTCTTCCCTCAGTGCCGCGGTTTTCAAGAATATGGATGCGGATTACGTTGTTTTTGAAGAAGGATCCCGTCACTCCATGCTGAGGTCGGTGATCTCGGAGGACTTGGTCAAGGATCTCAAAGATCAAAACAATGTGCTTGATGCCGCCCCCATGGGTTATCGTACGGCAGTGGTTCTTAAAGAAAATATGTCGTCCGATGATGAAAAGATTGACGTCTCCTTCATCGGAATTCAACCGGGCACATTTTTGGAACCCGAAACCGTTGAGGGGAAGGGGCTTGCCAAAGGGAAGGACTCCGAAGTCATCGTCGATGTATCATTGAAAGATTCAGGCATTCAACTGGGGGACACCCTTGAAATTGAAGGGACTACGCAGACCATCAAAGTGGTTGGCTTTGTGGAAAATCAATCCTTTAACCATTTGCCGGCCGTTTTTATGACTTTGGATATGTGGCGCGAGATTCATTTTGCGGCGCCAGGCTCAGACATGGGGATCGACAAACCCGTCAACGCCATTATGCTCCAAGGGAAGAACATCTCTCCGGAAAAGATCGATCAATCGCTGAAAGGGATTGAAACGGCAACCAAACAAGAAGCCATTAACGGCGTGCCCGGCTACACGGCTGAAAATGGGACGATTATGATGATGCTTGCATTTCTCCTGACCATTTCCGCTGTGGTGGTTAGCGTTTTCTTCTATGTGATCACGCTGCAAAAAACGAACCAATTTGGAATTATGAAGGCAATCGGGGCCAGCAACTCCTTCCTTGGACGATCCGTCGTTTCACAAGTGTTCCTGCTTGCTGCAACAAGCATTGGCTTGGGCATCGTGCTCACTTACGGAACGGCGGCCATTTTTCCGAAAGAAATGCCCTTTGCACTTGACCCCGTGCTTCTCATCGCCTATGCCGTCGCGCTGCTTGCGGTCTCTGTCTTGAGTTCCCTGATTTCCGTCAGAAAGATCACAAAGATAGATCCACTTCAAGCCATCGGGAGGATCGAATAATGACAGGCATTGTTCTGGATAATGTATCCAAATATTATAAAGTGGGAGATCAAGAACTTCGGGTTTTAAATCACGTTTCCATAACGGTTCATCCTGGCCAGTTTGTCGCAGTGATCGGCCCCTCGGGTTCCGGAAAAAGCACCTTTCTCTCCATCGCCGGTGCCCTTCTTGAGCCTTCCGAAGGCGATGTCATCATCAATGGCATCCGTCTGTCCGGTCTGAAACCGAAGGAACTTGCAAAGCTGCGTTTGGAGCAGATCGGCTTTATTTTTCAATCCTCCAACCTTGTGCCCTACTTGACCGTTCTGGATCAACTGTTGGTTGTGAAGAAAATGGCCGGCTCGATGACAAATAAGGATAAACGTTTTGCTCAAGAGTTGTTGGAAGAAGTGGGCTTGGGAGACAAACTCCACAAGTTCCCCGATCAGCTTTCAGGTGGAGAACGGCAGCGGACGGCCATTGCCCGCGCCTTCATGAACGATCCAAGCATCATTCTTGCCGACGAACCGACAGCCAGCCTCGATACACAACGGGCCTTTGAAGTGGTCGAACTGATTTCACGCGGCGTGCGCTCACGAAACAAGGCCGCCATCATGGTTACCCATGACGAGCGTTTATTAAAATATTGCGACAAGGTGTATCAAATGCTGGATGGAAACCTGACATTGCTCAAAGAAACCTCGGCGGTCCGTTAAACGGGGTCGATCTTTATCATCAGTTTGTTATCATCAAGACTGGATTTTACGCCTTGCAGGAGGGCGGCTTCGTGCATTCGGCCAGACTTCGCATCCCCGTTTTGAACGCGTAATTTCATACCGCTTAAAGCCTCTGTTTGTGAAGCAGAGTGCGGGAGAAGTCTGCCCTTTTTCACCCCTCAGGCAAAAGCGAAAACCGTTTTCAGGGAAAAAGGCAGCTTGAGCTGCCTTTTTTGTTTCGACGACTCCGCGGAGGGTCTGCAAGGAATGGGCCCGATCCGCCGGGGCGGTCCAGCCGTTATCTCTTCCTGTGCTCTGCTTCACAAGCGGTCAGCTTGTGGATTTTTTGGAAAGAAAGGGGTAACGCGTCTTTCCGCCCGCGCAAATTTGCCAAACAGACAAGCGGAATCGACCCGCCCCATTTTTTGGGCCGGCATTTCATTCATGACAAAAAACGGATTCGGGACATGGTGGCGCCGGCCCAAATCGAACCGCACGAAACGGTGCTGGATTTGGGAGCCGGAAAAGGAGCTCACCTTTGCCTTGGCCGAACGGGCGGGGAAAGGGATCGCCGTGGAGTATGATGCCCGGCTGGTTGACCGGCTGAGGAGGAAGACCTTTTCCAACGTAAAAATCATTCAAGACGACATCTTGAACATCAAGCTGCCTGGGGAAAAATTCGTGGTGGTCTCCCATATCCCCTATGCCATCACCATGCCCATTCTGAAAAAGCTCCTGAACAACCCGTCAAGCGGCTTCCAAAGGGGATTGCTGGTGATGGAAAAAGGGGCGGCCAAACGCTTCACGTCCAAATTTGTGAAGGACAGTTACGTGGCCCTGTGGCGCATCCATTTTCACCTGCGGTATATGAGAACCATCTCCGCGTGCCATTTCTCGCCGCCGCCCCGCGTGGAATCCGCTTTGCTCAAAATTGAGCGGAGAGCGGTTCCGGTGATCCGGCCCAAGGCTTGTTTTGCCTTTTGGGCGCTGGCAAGTGATGTGTTGAAGGAGCTGCGGGCCCCCATTGATGAGGCGCTCAAAGGGGTTTTCACGCGCCCCCAAATCACCCGGTTGAGACGCCATTTGGGGATTGGACCCGACTTTGCCGCGGGCTTTTTATCCGCGATAGAGCGGCATGTGCCCAAGGAAAAATGGTCCAGGATGAAAAGAAAAAAGCGGATCTCTATTTAGTCGCCCTCCCTGTTCCGAAGGCTAAGGCGGGCTTGCGGGACTTCTTCCCCGCTTTTTTCTTTTGGCAAGCCCCGTCCAAACTTCACAACCTCAAACCGCACACCATCGGCCGGTTGGTCCTCATCCTCCTGCTGAAATCGCCGGATCATCATGATCGAAGCCGGACCTGTCGGCGGATTTCAGGGAATTCCGCACATGTTTTCTTCCCTGCGCCGATGAGGGGCAGCGC
Organism: Planifilum fulgidum; assembly: GCF_900113175.1. NCBI lineage: Bacteria > Bacillati > Bacillota > Bacilli > Caryophanales > Thermoactinomycetaceae > Planifilum > Planifilum fulgidum. The sequence continues at coordinate 97,384 of NZ_FOOK01000006.1, forward strand.
GCTCCGCCCGTTGTCCGGGGAAACTGCCCAATCCATGACAAAACGGAAAAGCGGTGATAACCGCCGGAGACGTCTCATACATCCTAAACAAACCCTTCCTTGCGAAAGGGCCTCTTAAGGATGCGGAGGGGAACGCTCCCTGCATGCTGGTGACGATCAAAAGGAGGCGAAGCGGATGGCGGTTTGGGGATGGGTGGCGGTCGCCGCCCTGGGATACCTTCTCGGCGGATGTGCGATCGGGTGGAAAAAACACTGGTCTGAGCGGGGTCTTCAGGCGCTCTTGGCCGTCAGCACCGGGGTGTTGCTGGCGGTGGCCATCCTGGGAATGCTTCCCCACGGATTGGCCGAATCGCCAAACGGAATCCCCTGGGTTCTCGCGGGGTTGCTTGCCGCCTGCGGGCTGCAGCGATGGCTCGGGAAAAGAAAACAGGAGAAGGCGGCCCATTCTCCGGGGGCGATGTGGGGAGCCTTGACCGGGATGGGAATCCACGCCTTTTTCGAAGGGGTGGCCCTGGGAGTCGGGTTCCACGCCGACGCCCGCCTGGGACTGGCGGTGTTGTCCGCCTTGGTGTTGCACAAAATTCCGGAGGGGGTGGCGATCGCCTCCCTCGCGGTGGCCGACGGAAGGAGAAAAAAAGCGATGGCGGCCGTCGGAATCCTGGCCGCCAGCACCGCCCTGGGAACCGGGGCGGCGCTCGCCGCGGCGGAAATCTCGGCGGCGGGCATTCCGCTCTTGTTTTCCGCGGGAATCCTGCTCTATATCGCGGGCACCGAATTGTGGCCGGCGGTCAACCGAAAACGCGGATGGGGCGGCCTGGTGTGGCTCTTGTCCGGCATCCTGCTGTACGGACTTTTGGGTTGGGGAAGCGAACTCCTCGCGCCGGCGGATGCCCATTCCCACACGCACCACGCGGTTTCTCCCCCTTCCGGGGCTTCCTCTTCCCATGATTCCCATCACCACGCACCGCTGGAGGTCCCCGGGGGATTGCCGGTGCCATCCGTTGAAATGAAGGTGGAGCCGGATGCGAAGGGAGGGTGGAACATCCACCTGTCCACTTCCCATTTCCGGTTTGCCCCGGAACGGGTCAACGGGCCGCACCGTCCGGGGGAGGGGCACGCCCACCTTTACGTGGACGATCGGAAAATCGCCCGCCTGTACGCCCCCTGGTTCCACCTGGATTCGCTCCCCCCGGGAACCCACACCCTGCGGGTGGAGCTGAACAGCAACGATCACCGGCCCCTGACGCACCGGGGAAAGATCATCGAAGACACCGTCACCCTCTCGGTTCGGTAAAATTAAGCAGGAAGCGGTACACCCCGCTTCCCCTCACGCCACTTCGTCCCTGGCGACAGCGCCCGTACCGGGCGCATCAAAACAAAAGGCCGTCCCGAGACGGAACGGTTTCAGGCTTTTGGCAGAGTATCAAGAGGGAAGCGATTTTTCGTCTCGGCTCCACGCAGTAGCGAGTCGCTCAACGAAAAATCGCTTCCCGATTCCCATGCTTCGAGATTTGTCAGCAGTCTCAAATCGCCATCAAAGGGTGCGGCCTTGCTTATGCTTACCCCTCATAACCGATCCGCCCGTTGACCAGAGTCAGCACCACCCGGGCCTTCAGGAGATCCTCCGGATCGGTCTCCAACGGATTGCGGTCGAAAACGGTCACGTCGGCCCATTTGCCGATGGAAAGGGTTCCCCGCTCCCTTTCCTCCCCCGCGGCGAAGGCGCTCCCCTTGGTGAAGAGGGTCAGCGCCTCCCGCGGGGTGAGCCGTTCTCCGGGAAAATAACCTTCCGGGGGCCCCTCTCCTCCGGGCGGGCGGCGGGTGACGGCCGCATGAATCCCCAGCAGGGGGTTCATCGGTTCGATCGGTGCGTCGCTGCCCCCGGCACAGACCAATCCCTCCCGCAGCATCGTTTTGAAGGCGTAGGCGCAGGGCGAAAGCTCCGGCCCCAATCGATCCATCACCCAGGGGAAATCCCCGGCGACGAACCGGGGCTGGACATCCAGCACCACCGGCAGCCTTTTCAGCCGTTCGATGAGGTCCCGCCTCAGCACCGAGGCGTGGATCAGCCGGTCGGGCAGGCGCCCCTTCCCCGCGGGTAGCGTCTCCAACACCCGGATGACCCGCTCCGCCGCCAGGTCCCCGATCGCGTGAACGGCGACGGGATATCCCAGCCGGCGGGCCCCTGCCGCCAGTTCCATCATCTCCTCCCGGGAGTGGACGGCCATGCCCGTCCGGCCCGGGTCATCGCGGTAGGGCCGGCTGAGAAGAGCGGTGCGCCCGCCCAGCGAGCCGTCGGCGAAGATCTTGACTCCCCCGACGGTTACCCACTCGTCGCCGTCCCCCGCCCAGAGGCCCAGTTCCTCCGCCTCCCCCAGATGGGGATGGTAGATCAAGTGGTGGGTGCGAAAGGGGATCCCTTCCGCGGCCAGCTCACGATAAATCCGGAGGGTGTCGGAAAGGCTTCCCACTTCGCGCAAATCGTCGATATGGGCCCCCGTCAATCCGAGGGAAAGGGCATATCTTGCGGCCTGACGGATCATCTCCTTCAACTGGGCGAAAGCGGGACGGGGCTGGGCATCGAAAAAGGGGCGGGAAGCCTCTTCATAAATCAAACCGTTCAGCTTGCCCGAAGCGTCGCGCCCGTAAGCCCCCCGCGGCGGATCCGGGGCATCCTCGGCCACTTTCGCCGCCCGAAAGGCCGCCGAATTGGCCAGATGGACATGGTGACACACCCGGGTCAGCAGTACCGGATGGCGGGGTGCGATTTCATCCAGCTCCTCCCGGGTGGGAATCATCCTTTCCCGGAACCGGTTCTCATCCCAATTGGACCCCAGGATCCATTTTCCCGGAGGGGTCTTTGCGACCCGCTCCCGGAGCAGACGAAGCATCTCCTCCTTGGAACGGGCGCGGGAAAAGTCGATCAACAGGAACTTCCGCCCGAACATGGCCAGGTGGAGGTGGCTGTCCACCAGGCCGGGCACGGCAAATCCTCCCTGAAGATCGATCCGGCGGACACCGGCGCGTCCGTGTTGCAGTTCCACCTCTTCGCGATCCCCGGCGGCGACGATGCGCCCCTTTTCCACATAAAGGGCTTCCGCCTCCGGACGTTCCGCATCCAGTGTGAAGATCCGTCCGCCCGTCAACAGCACCCTCTCCATCGCGCATCTCCTCTCCTTCCGCATCCGGTCATTCCCTTTCCCCGTCCCGCTCCAGGGTGCAAACCGCTTCCACGTGGGAGGTCTGCGGAAACATGTCCACCGGGACGATCCGGCGGATCCGGTATCCCCCCTCGAGGAGGCGGGCGCAATCCTTGGCCAGGGTGGAGGGATTGCAGGAAACATAGATCAACCGGGGCACCTTCGCCCGGATCAGGGCGTCGATCAGACCTCCCCCCAGTCCGGTCCGGGGAGGGTCCACGATCACCACATCCGGCCGAAATCCCTCCGACACCCGTCGGGGAAGCCATTCTTCGGCGCGTCCGACATGATATTCCGCGTTGTGGATCCCGTTTCGGCGGGCGTTTTCCCGGGCGTTCCGGACGGCTTCGGGAACCGTGTCCATCCCGATCACCCGGCGCGCCTCCGGAGCCAGCCACAGGCCGATCGCCCCCACGCCGCAGTAGGCATCCACCACGATCTCCCGGCCCGTGAGGGACGCCGCCCGTTTCACCTCGTCGTACAGTTTGACCGTCTGCTCCGGGTTCAGCTGAAAAAAGGCGGGGGCGGAAAGGGCGTACGTTCGCCCGTCCAGCACTTCGCGGATCGCCTCCGCCCCCCACAGCACCCGGCTTCGCTCCCCCCACACCGCGGAAGTCCTCCGGGGATTGACATTGAGAACGATGCTGGCCAGCCGGGGCAGACATTCCCTCAGCCGTTTCACCAGACGCTCCTCCCGGGGAAGAGCGGGGGTGCGGCTGATCAGCACCAATTGAACCTCCCCCGTTTGAAGGCCGATCCGCGCCACAAGGTGGCGGAGGGAGCCGGTGTGTTTCCGCTCATCGTATATCGGGATGTCCAGCTCCTCCACCACCCGGCGGGCCGCCTCCAGCGTCCGGTTCACTTCCGGATGCTGGATCGGACAATCCCCCGTTTCGATCAGCCGGTGGGATCTTGCGGAAAACATGCCCATTTTCACGCGGCCGTCGATCCGCTTCAGCGGCAATTGCGCCTTGTTCCGGTACCGCCAGGGATCGTCCATTCCCACCGTGGGGGCGATGGGGAGATCCTTCAGGCCGGTGTAACGGAAAAAGGCCTCCTCCACAAGCTCCCTCTTCAATTGAAGCTGAAAGGGATAGTCGATGTGCTGCAGCTGACACCCCCCGCATGCCTCGTAGACGGGGCACGGAGGTTTCCTCCGGCGGGGAGAGGGTTTGAGGACGCGAAGGAGGCGGGCCCGGGCATACTGCCGCTCCTCTTCGAACACCCTGGCCAACACCGTCTCTCCGGGAATCGCCCCCTCGACGAACACCACCTTTTTTTGAAAGTATCCGATCCCTTCCCCGTTGATCCCCATCCGGCGGATCGGAAGGCGGATCACCCGCCCTTCGGCCAGTCGCGCAGATTGTTCGGCTTTGTTCATCTTTTCCGTTCCCTTCCCTGCCGTTTTCCCGCAAAAAAAGCCTGTGCGGCCATCATACCACACAGGCAGTCCCTTTTCCCACCTCACTGAGCCGAACTGATTTTTTCCTCCCGTTCTTCGCCGACGGGCTCCGGCATCCCCAGCAGGGGGCGAAAGACGACCCTTTCCGCCTCCAACCCCAGTTCCTCCGTCAATTTCTCCTCCAGGGACGGATCCCAGCGGCGCAAAATCAACGCCAGCGCGCCCCGTTCGGCCCCCGGCAGCCAGGCGACATCCACGGCCGAGGTCCCGAACCGTTTCAACCGCTCCTTCACTTGGTGAGAGATGTCGGAGCCGAGGCGGTCCTTCGTCTCGATGAAGGCGAAGCGGGCTCCCCCCTCCTCCCAGACGGGGAGAACCAGGGGTCGTCGGTAGGGAAGCGGCCGGGGAAGGGGGAGGCGGAACAGGTTGCAAAGGTCCTCCACCATGGCGCTGGCGGTGGGTTGCTCTCCCGCCCCCTGTCCGACCAGCGTCACGTCCTGAACCGTGTCCGCTTCGACATGGATGGCATTGTAGACGCCGTTGATGCCGGCCAAGGGATGGGACAGGGGGACCAGGGTGGGCCCCACCTGCAGGGCGACGGGCCCTTCTTCCCCGAACTGCTCCGCCTTGGCCAGCAGTTTGATCTTGTACCCCAACCGGTGGGCCAACTCCAACTCCTCGGGGGAAATGTCGGTGATGCCCCGCCGGGCGATCTCGTCGACGGACACCACGGCCCCGAAGGCGAGACGGCTGAGAATCGCCAGTTTGTGGGCGGCATCCAATCCTTCCACATCGGCGGTGGGATCGGCCTCCGCATAGCCCCGCCGCTGGGCCTCCGCCAGCACTTCCTCAAAGGGGCGCTGGTGTTCCCCCATCTGCGTCAAAATGAAGTTGGTGGTTCCGTTCAAGATTCCGGATACGCGCATGATCCGGTTCGCCTTCAGAAAATGCTGCAGGGTCCCCAGCACCGGAATCCCGCCGCCGACACTGGCTTCATACAAAAGCTGAACCCCGTGCTCCCGGGCCAGTTTCTCCAATTCCGCGCCGTGTTTGGCGATCAGTTCCTTGTTGGCCGTCACCACGTGGCATCGGGTGCGGATGGCCCGTTCGATGTAAGTTCGGGCAGGTTCCACCCCGCCCATCGCTTCCATGACCACGTCGACCCCTGTCGCCATGATCTCCTCGAACCGGGTAGTGAGCAGGTGCTGCACTCCGTCCACTTTTCGCTTCTTGTTCGGATCGCGAACCAGGATGTGCTTCACTTCGAACAGGAGTCCGGTTCGGCGCGCAATCACATCCTGATTGCTCTGGAGCATTTTGTACACGCCGGTTCCCACGGTCCCCAGTCCCAACAGGGCCACATCGATCCGGTCCACTCCGCTTCCCTCCCTGTGCACATTGGATAAAATGAAAACCCTCTTCGAATAAGAAGAGGGTATGTAGCCGCATCATCCATACCCCGCTCCTTATCTCTCAGCGCCCCCGGCACTGCAGGAATTGGCACCTTTGCCCCGTTCAAGGCGCCACCCCGAGGGGTGACGGGGCAAGGTTGCCGGGCTTCATCGGGCCAGTCCCTCCGCCTCTCTGGATAACGAGTCGGGTCAAGCTATGCAATTTAATTAGTCCTTATTATCGTACAACGTTCCCCCTTTGTCAAATCTTTTTTTTGTCCAAAACGATTTTTTCTATTTGAACGGTTCCGCCTCCTTTTCGCAGGCGGCGTGCAAGGAAACGGCCCGGATGCCGGGCCGTCGAAAACCTCAGGGGCGCCTCTGGCGAGCCAGCGCTTCCTCCGCTCTTTTCACCATCTCCTTCACCATGCGGCCGCCGATGGCACCGCCGATTTTGCCGGCCTCGGCGGCGGTCAGATCGCCGTTGTCTTCCGGTTTCAAGGGTACGCCCAACCGGCGGGCCACTTCGAACTTGACCTGTTCGGGATGTATCGGGCCCGTTCCCAGCTCCCGGCTCATCACCTGAGCCTTCAGCCGCTCCATTTCTCCGCGGGCCCGGGGCACCAGCAGCCGGTTGCGGCGACGCCTGCGCGCCATCTCACCACCCCCTGGGCTTAGTGTGTCCAGCCTCCGGGCTCTCTTACACCGGCACAAAAAAACCTCCGGCCGAAACCGGAGGTCAAGGGCCCGGGATTTTCCCCTCATCCGCGGGCGTTCAGGTAGCGTTTGTTCACTTCTTCCCAGTTCACCACATTCCACCAGGCCTTCACATAATCGGGCCGCTTGTTTTGGTATTTCAGGTAATAGGCATGCTCCCAAACGTCGAGGCCCAAAATCGGTTGGTCGCCGTCCATCAGCGGGTTGTCCTGGTTCGGGGTGCTGGTTACGGCCAGTTTCCCGTCGGATTTCACAACCAGCCAGGCCCAGCCGCTGCCGAAGCGGGTGAGGGCCGCCTTGGTGAATTCCTCCTGGAACTTTTCGAAGCTGCCGAAGGTTTGGTTGATCGCGTCGGCCAGCTCCCCGGTCGGTTGACCGCCGCCGTTGGGGCTCATGATTTGCCAGAAGAGGGTGTGGTTATAGTGGCCGCCCCCGTTGTTGCGAACCGCGGTGCGGATCGATTCCGGCACCTCGTTGAGGTTGCGCAACAGATCTTCCAGCGATTTTTCGGCCAAAGCGGAATGACCTTCCAGCGCGGCGTTCAGGTTGTTCACGTAGGTGGCATGGTGACGGCCGTGATGGATCTCCATCGTCCGGGCATCGATGTGCGGTTCCAGCGCATTGGCGGGATAAGGCAGCGCGGGCAATTCAAACTTTGCCATACACGTGATCCCTCCGTTATGTAGATTTGGTTCAACAGGATGGCCTGCTGCAAAGTGTCCAATCACCTATTATTATGACCCAAAATCCGGGATATGGTCAATTTTTTTTCGCGGAAAGTTTCAGAAGATCGCATCCGGCAACCGGGTCACGTCCTCCAGGATGTAATCGGCGCCCAATTCCTCAAATTTCGGCCTCGCCTTTTCCCCGGTCAATCCCGTCAAGGTGGCGGCGAAACGGCATCCCATCCGGCGCGCCGCCAACAGATCGGCGACGGAATCGCCGACGATCAGCACCTCTTCGGCCCCCGGAAGCGGAAAATCGGCGTCAAGACACGCTTCATCCGGCGCCTTCAGGCCCAAATAGCCCTTCACATAGGTGAAGGGATGCGGCTTGCCCAGCGGAGCCCGATCGGGGTGGGACTCCTCCGCCCGAACCACCTCGCTGGCGGTGACGATCCGTTCCGGTTCGAAGGCATCCAGCAAACCCAGCGACCGGAGGGGCACCTCCGTCTCCAGGCGGGGGCGTCCCGTCCCGATCCCCAGGACGATGCCCCGGTCGCGCAGGCGGCGCAATGTCCTTTGGATCGCCTCCTTCGGGGCCAGGGGAATCTCCTGGTGAAGAAACCCCGGCTTTCCCGGCGTCCGGGGCTTGCTTCCCTCGACCCTCCGATACAAATCCTCGCCGAGATACCACTCCTGAAACGCCGATCTCCCCAGTTCCCACAGGGCGCTGTTTCGGGAAAAAACCGGCTTTTGAACGTCCAGCCAATCCTCCGCGAGCCGGTTGAGATGGAGGAGAATTTCGTGCTTTTCCGCCCGGGAAGAGGAAAAGGCGGGAATGAAGCCTTCGTAGGAAGGGCGGAAATCGATCCCGGCCTCCCGGACCACCCGGCCCAGCCCCTTCAACCGTTCCGCGTCGATCGGCTCCTCGAGCCAACTCCGGCTCCAGCCGGGCCGGATCTCCTCCAGCCGGCGGAGAAGGGACAAAAGCTGGCAGGAAAAGGTGAGAAACACCATGTCCCAGTTGGAGTTGATGCCCCGGGCCTTCAGCCAGTCCAGCACCCGGTCCTCGGCAAACACCTCCCGCCGGACCCGGCGGATGGTCCCCTCGTCGGGTTCCGGTGTGAAGTTTTCCCCGGACAATCCCAAATATTCCGGGTGGTGCAACATCTCCCACACGGTCAGGGCCGATGCGTCAAAACAGCGCTCCTCGCTGAGAAACACCCCGTCCACGTCAAACAAGATCATCCTGTACAAGTGCCGTTCCCCCCGTCATCAGCCTTTCCCTGAAACATTTCTTAATACTTTACCAGAACGGCGGAGAAAATCATAGGGGCCGTCGGCGCGCGCCCCTTCTCCCCAAAAAATGGATGAAAAAAACCGTTGACGAAATTTTTTCAAAGAGATATAGTGAATATCACAAAAAGAATCACTTCAGAACACTATATAACACATGATATGTTCATTTCTGTTCATAATCAAAGGAGCGAAACCGGTCCATGTTGTCCGCCGAGCGAAGACGATTGATCCTGAAACAGATTGAGACGGAGGGTTCCGCCCAGATCAACCAATTGGCCGAGCGGTTCGGCGTGTCCGCGATGACCATCCGGCGGGATCTGGATGTGCTGGAGGCGGAACGAAGAATCGTCCGTACCCGCGGAGGAGCCATGCTGCGGGAAGATCCCCGGCGCGAGTTTCCCCACCGGTGGAAAGATGAGAGAAATCAGCCGGCCAAGGAAGCGATCGCCCGCCGGGCCGTCGCTCTGATCGGGTCGGGACAAAGCGTCATCCTCGATGCCGGTTCGACCAACTTGCGGCTGGCCCGGCAGATGACTTCCCTCCAAGACGTCATGCTGATCACGAACGATTTGAAAATCGCCTTGGAATTGGGCGACGTCGAAAGCCTTCACGTGGTGCTGACCGGGGGACAGCTGAAACCCAAGGTATACAGCCTCGAAGGGCACCACGGCGTGGCGATGCTGTCCGGATTCAACGTGGACACGGCGTTTATCGGTTGCGATGCCTTCGATCTGGAACGCGGCGCCATGACCAACAGCATGACCAAGATCACCATGAAACAGGCGATGATGAAAAGCGCCAGGCGAAGGGTGCTGCTGGCCGATTCCAGCAAATTTGAACAGCGGGCGCTCCTCTCCTTTGCGGACCTGACCGATTTCCACACCATCATCACCGATGACGGCATCCCCCCGGAGAGCGCCGAAGCCTGCCAAAAGGCGGGCATCGAAGTGATCATCGCTCCGAAGGAGGAAAGCGCAACATGACCCGGCTGGCGGTGATCGCCGACGACATCACCGGGGCCAACGCGACCGGGGTCCTCCTCCGCAAAAAGGGATGGAGGGTGGCGGCGCTGTTGGACCACCGCGCATCCCTTGACCGCCTGTCCTCCTGGGACGGCATCGTGTGGAACGCCAACTCCCGGCTTCTCCCCGCCGGGGAAGCGGGAAAGCGGGTCCGGGGGATGGCCCGCCGGCTCCGGGATCTGCCCTTCGGCGAGACCCTGCAACTGGCCAAGCGGATCGACAGCACCCTGCGGGGCGCCATCGGCGCCGAAACCGAAGCGATGCTGCAGGCTTGCCCCGGGGATGCGGTGGCGGCGGTCGTGCCCGCCTTCCCGGCATCCGGGAGGATCACGAGGGGGAAGACGCTGTTCGTCCACGGCGTCCCCGTCCACCAAACGGAGGTCGGGAGGGACCTCTTCTCCCCGGTTCGCACCTCCGATGTCGTCGAATTGATCCGGTCCCAGACCTCTCTGCCGGTGGAATGGGTGGAAACGGGAAAAGCCCCTCACCTGGCGGAAGCTCTGTCCAAAGCGGTGGCGCAGGGAGCCAAAATCGTGGTCTGCGACGCCGCGTCGGAACGGGACATTGAGGCCCTCGCCGAGGCCTGGGCCGCCCTGGAGATCCCCCTTCTTCCCGTCGATCCGGGTCCCTTTACGGCGGCATACGCCACCGCCAAAGCCTCGATGAAAAAACGCCTGCTGCTGATCGCCGGCACCCCGGCGCCCACCACCCGCGAACAATTGGAGGTGGTCCAAAGCGCCTTTTCTCCGGGCGTCATCGATGTGGACCTGAACCGGCTGGTGCAGGAGGATGATTTCCGCCGGACCGTCGATGAAATCGGCGCCCGGATGGACCGCCTGCTGCGGGGTCATTTCCTTCTTTTGCTGCGGACGGACCGGATCCCCTACTCCGGCCCAAATCCCGCCTTCGCCCTTGCCCGGGCCGTTCGAAGATGGATCGCCTCCCGCCCCTTTGACGGACTGTTTTTGTCCGGGGGTGAAGTGGCCGCCGCCGTCCTGAGGGAATTGGGGGCGGAAGCCGTGGAACTGCTGGAGGAGATCCTTCCCCTGGCGGTAATGGCCCGGATCATCGGCGGTCCCTTCGAAGGCATGAACATCGCCACCAAAGGGGGAGCGGCGGGCGGCCGGGAGGCCATCGTCGCCTGTGTCCGTTCCCTGCTGAAAGCCCCCCATCCCCCGCGAAACAACAAACAGACCGCACAGGAGGAGTGGAGATGACAACAAACAGACCCCTTTTGGGCATCACCATCGGCGACCCGGCGGGCATCGGTCCCGAAATCACCCTGAAGGCGCTGAAGGAAGAGGAATTTTACCGACTGTCCCGCCCCCTCGTCATCGGTTCCGCCCGGGTGCTCGAGCGCACCCGGGAGCAGCTCGGGCTTTCCCTGAAGATTCACCGCGTCAAAGACCCCTCCGAGGGACGGTACACCGCTGGAACGGTGGACGTCCTCGATATGGACAACATCGACGTCTCTTCCCTTCGGATGGGGGTCGTCCAGGAACATTGCGGCCGGGCCGCCTTCGAATACATCCAGCGGGCGGCCGAATGGGCAAAGGAGGGCACTATCGACGCCATCGTCACCGCCCCGATCAACAAGGAATCGCTGAAGGCCGCCGGCGTTCCCTACATCGGACACACGGAAATGCTGGCCGCCATGGCGGGAAGCCGGGAAGAAATGACCATGTTTCAGATCCAAAACGTCAAGATCTTCTTCCTCACCCGGCACCTCCCCCTGGCGGAAGCCTGCCGCAAAATCAGGGATGCCGACTTCGTATACGGCGGAATCCGCCGCGCTTATTCGGCCCTCTCATCCCTCACGGGGAAAAAGCCGACCCTGGCGGTGGCCGCCCTCAATCCCCACGCCGGTGAAGGGGGGCTTTTGGGAACGGAGGAGATCGAAGGAATCCTTCCGGCGGTTCAGCGGGCACAGCGGGAGGGCATGGACGTCGTGGGCCCCGTTCCCGCCGACTCGGTGTTCCACTTTGCCCGGAAGGGGGCCTATGACGCCGTCCTTTCCCTGTACCACGACCAGGGGCACATCGCGGCGAAGATGATCGACTTCGAGAAAACCGTCTCCATCACCCTCGGACTGCCGTTCCTCCGGACCAGCGTCGATCACGGCACCGCCTTCGACATCGCCGGGAAGGGAATCGCTTCTCCGGTCTCCATGATGGAGGCGATTCGGGCGGCCATCACCTATTCGATCAAAAAACCGGGACCCTGACGGAGCTTTCCGGGGGTCCCCCACGTCCACCTCGGGATGGAAGCGGTTCCTAAAGGAGGTGAGGAACCGGGCAGGAGGTCACAGATTTTCCGGATGCAAAACCGTTTTTTCAGGGAGGGATTTCAAATGGAAGCAACCGGAGGTCAAATGATTCTCGGACTACTTGTCGGAATCTTCGCGTTAGTCTTTCTGGTCCTCCGCACCAAGGTCCACGCCTTTCCGGCCCTGATCATCGCAGCCTCCTTGACGGGACTCATCGGGGGCATGACGCCTCCCGACGTGGTGAATGCGATCACGGCCGGCTTCGGAAACACCCTCGGCTCCATCGGGCTGGTCATCGGTTTCGGAGTGATGATGGGGCGCATTCTGGAGGTGTCCGGCGCCTCGGAGCGGATGGCCTACAGCTTTCTCAAATGGCTGGGGAAGCGGAAAGAGGAATGGGCGCTGGCCCTGACCGGTTACGTCGTCTCCATTCCGATCTTTGTGGACTCCGCCTTCGTCATCTTAACCCCGCTGGCGAAAGCGCTCTCATCCAAGACGGGGAAATCGGTCGTCGGCTTGGGAGTCGCCCTGGGGATCGGCTTGACGGCGACCCATCACCTGGTTCCTCCCACCCCCGGCCCCCTGGGAGTGGCGGGAATCTTCGGAGTGGACATCGGCGTGATGATTTTAACCGGCCTGCTCTTCGGGATTCCCGTCTTCATCACCGGCATCTACTATTCGAAATGGCTCGGAAAAAGGATTTATCAATTGCCCGATGAAACGGGGCTCGGATGGGTGCGGCCCGACCGGCCGAAAACCTATCAGGAATTGCTCGAATTGGAAGAGAAAAAAGACCTTCCGTCCTTGACCCGTTCGCTGGCCCCCATCGTGGTTCCGATCTTGCTGATCTTCGTCAACACGACCATCAGCGCCCTGGAACTTGAGAGCGGCATCTACGATTACCTGATGTTCGTCGGATCCCCCGTCATCGCCGTCGGCCTGGGACTTTTGATCGCCATTTACGGTTTGGTCCGCCACCTCCGCCGTTCGGAAGCCCTGGACCGGATGGAAGAGGGAATCCGTTCCGCCGGGATCATCCTGCTCGTCACCGGCGCCGGCGGAGCCCTGGGAAACGTCCTGCGGGAAAGCGGGACCGGCGAGGCGATCGCCAAGTGGATCGCCGACACCTCCCTGCCGGCCGTCCTGCTTCCCTTCGTCATCGCCAGCCTGGTTCGGCTGATCCAGGGAAGCGGCACGGTGGCGATGATCACCGCCGCCTCCATTTCCGCACCGATCCTGAGCGGCCTGGAGGTCAACATGGTGCTGGCGGCACAGGGGGCGGCGATCGGCTCCATGGTCTTCTCCTACTTCAACGACAGCATGTTCTGGGTCGCCAACCGGATGTTGGGGATTCGCGACACCAAGGAGCAGATTCTCACCTGGTCGGTGCCGACCACCCTCGCCTGGCTGGTTGCGCTGATCATGCTCCTCATCGCCACCGCACTGTTCGGATAAAGGGAAATTCGATCCCGTTCAACTGCGAACATCCGGAACGCCTTGGCGGGAGTGCGCCCCATCTCCGCCCTCCCCTTCCAAGCAACAAGCCGGTCCCTTTCGGGGACCGGCTTGAGCCGCTGGCAGACGAACTCCGCGCCAAAGCGCTGCAAAAAGATGTTGAAAGGTGGAGGCTTACCGCCGAATACCTTTGCTGTCGCAACGGGACAAAGCAGGAAGCCCCCCTTCGGCATCGGACAGGGATTGTTCACAACGCTTCCCAACAGGGCGGAGATGCGGCAGAGGGCGCTCGCCGGAAAATCCGGCCCTCCCGAAACCGGTCCATGACCCGACGCCGTCGGGGGACGACCCGTGTGCCGCAGACCTTTCTCCGAAAACGGAGCCCGCGGTGCAAACCGCCGACCCGGTTCCGATCCTCAACCGATCCGCTCCTTGAAGTCGAGCAAAATCCTTACGAATTCCCGCGGCTTTTCGAAGTGGAAATTGTGACCGGAATCCACCTTGATGAGCCGGTTGTTTTTGAGAAGAGTGTGGGCTCTTCGGGCGTCCTTTCCGTCCATGGCGGCCAGCAGGATGCCGTTTTCGTCATAGGACCAGTTGGCCAGGATGAGGACAGTGGGCTTTTCGATCTTTTTCAGCACCGCGGCGTGATCAAATCCCTCATTCCAGGAACCGTCGTAGAAGGCGGCACCGAAGCGGGGATCGTAATCGGGCAGGGTCCGGAATCCTTCGTTCATCACCGGGGGCATAAACCAGTACCGGAGGGGGCGGTCCCTGTGCTTTTTCCGGTAGTTCTCCGCATACCGGATCATTCCCGGCCGGGCGTCCTGAAAAAACTTCAGGAGGTAGCTGTTTCTCACGTAGTAGAGGGTAAAGTCGCTCTCCTCCCCCTGTTGGACAAAGCGGTGGCAGATGGTGCTCAGATCCACATAATTGAAGGTTTTCTCGGCCCGGGGAAAAAGGGTGGTGAAGAGGGGCGGATCTTCAAACACCGCCCCCCGGACCCATTCGGGATAGTGGGCCGCAAGCCACACCGCGAGAAGCCCGCCGGAGGAGTGGCCGGACACCACCGCCGGCTCTCCGATCACCTGCCGGATAAATTGGGCCAAATCCCGGCCCATGGCCCTGGCGCTGTATTTCCGGGGATCCTTATCGGATTTCCCGTGGCCGTGGCAGTCGACCACAAACACGTGATATTCCTCCGCCAGGTCCGGCAACACCCGGGCATAACTGGTCCAATCCATGATCTGGCCGTGGATCAACAACAGCGCCGGACCGTTGTCGGGCCCCTCGGCGTAATGGATGCGGGAACCGCCTACGGTCACATCCTTCTCGACAAACCCGGCCCGTTTCACCTCGGCCATGGCCCGGTCGTGATAGGTCAGATTATTGTACACATAAACGCCGAAGGCGGCACCGAGCAGAAGGACCAGCCCCATCAGCGCCTTGAGTACGATTCCAAACGCCCTTTTCATCCCCGATCTCATGCTGCATCGCTCCCTTGTTGTTTCGATGAAAAGGCCTGTGCGGGGCAGAGAGGCCCCAAAGCTCCGCGACCCGCCCAAAGGCTTCACACCGGGCCAAACCGGCTCCTTTTCGATCCCCGGCAATCACTCAACCCACAAGGTGGAAAGAACCGCGTAGTGATCCGAGCCCTCCCCTTCGATGACCCGGCTGTCCAGCACGCGAATGTCCGGCGAAGCGAAGATGTAGTCGATCCGACGCACCGGATCGGGAACGGGGAAGGTGTAACCGTCCCCCTCGCCCGCCGCCTCGAAGGTGTCCGTCAGGACCTCCCTCAACCGGTCGATTTCGGGGGCATCGGGCAGGGCATTCATGTCCCCGGCCAGGACGACGGGATGACGGGCAGAACCCATGATCTCCAGCATTTCCTCCGCCTCCAGCAGCCGCACCTCCGGATCCAGCCAAGACAGGTGGGTGTTAAAAAGGTGGATCTTCCGCCCGTGGAGGTTGATCACCGCCTCCGGAAACCCGGGCAGTTTCTGCACGCCCTTTTCCGGCTCCAGGGAACTGATGCGGGAGAGTTCGTGGTTTTTGAAGCGGGTGATCGGATAACGGCTCAAAATCGCCAATCCGTACTCCCGCCGCGGCTTGCCGGGCTCCGGGGGATCCAGCGAATAGATGGGGGCAAACCGCACCCGCATGTTCAACTTTTCCCCCAATGCCGCCGCCTGATCCACAAAATCGCTGCGGGCATCCCAGTGTTTGTCCACCTCCTGGAGGGCGACCACATCCGCACCGCTCCGGCGGATCACCCCGGCGATGCGATCCAGGTCGAGACGGCCGTCATGCCCGACGCCGTGGGCGATGTTGTAGGTGAGAACCTTGACCGCGCGCCCCTTGGGCGGGACGGCATCTCCCGCCTCGGCGCCAAAGGCGGGCAGCATTCCCAGCACCGCCACCATCAACCAACCGCGAAGGAGTTTCGCCAACATGTTCCGGCACCTCTTTCAAGATGATAGTTTTGCGAAAAGGTTTCATCTGAGTCGAGATTCGCCGGATTGGCATTCTTTTCCTCCGCGTGCGCGGAAGTTTTTCCGGCCGCGCAAGGGCGGCGGCGCTCACTCGTACCGCAGACACTCGATGGGATCGAGGCGGGCCGCCTTGTTGGCGGGAAGAAGGCCGAAGACGACGCCGAAAAGGACGGAGAAGAGGAGGCCGCCCAGGGCGACGGGAAGGGAGACCGTCGCCGGCCACGGGGAAAGAAGGGAGATCAGTCCCGAAACGCCGTAACCGATCAGGATGCCGATCGCCCCGCCGATGACAGTGAGGGTGATCGACTCGATCAAAAATTGCAGGAGGATCTGGGCGCGCGTCGCCCCCATGGCCATGCGGATGCCGATTTCCCGCGTTCTCTCGGTCACGGAGACCAGCATGATATTCATCACGCCGATGCCGCCCACCAGCAGGGAGATGCCGCCGATGCTGCCGATCACGATGGTCATGATCCGGGCGACGCGGGAAATCCCCTCGGTGATCTGCTCCAGATTGAGCACCTGATAGCCGTCGTCCGTGTTATGCCGCCGGTTGAGGAGATCGACCGCCTTTTCTCCGGCGGCCTCGATTTGTTCAGGGCTTTCCGCCTGAAGGATCAGCTGGCTGATCCTTCCCTGGCCGAACACCCTCTGCCAGGTCCGGTACGGCAGATAGATTTCCGTCTGCTGAAAGCCGGAAAAGAGCCCCTCCACCGGCTCCAGCACGCCCTTCACCACCACCGGCCGATCGCCGATCCGGATGATGCTTCCCACCGGATTTTTTCCGTCGAACAGCTCGTCCCGGATGTCGGCGCTGACAAGCGCCCCGGCGCTCCCGCTCAGAAAGTCGGAGGTGCGAAAGCCGCTCCCCTCGCTCAGTTTCCGCTGATCCATCTCCAGGATGCCGTTGTTGTTGATGCCGAAGACGACCGCCCCTTCCATCCGCTCGCCCCGGTAGCGGATATCGGCGGTGCTGTAACTGACGGCAAAAACCCGCTTCACCTCCGGCAACCGCTCCAGGGCCCGGATATCCTCTTCGGTAAACAGGTCGTCGGGAAGCGCCCCCCCTTCGTTCAACTGCATCTCCGGGCCGGGCATCACCGTGATGGTGTTGCCGGTTCCGGCGAAGGCCTCGGTCAGCTGGGCCTCGCCCCCCTGGCCGATGGAGACGATGATGATCACCGAAGCCACGCCGATGACAATCCCCAGCATGGTGAGAAAGGAGCGCAATTTGTGGGCGAAGATGGAATCAAGGGCCATTTTGACGTTTTCCCACACGCTCATCCCGTCGCCCCCCCACCGCGGACTTCCCCGATGATGCGGCCGTCCCGCAGCAGCACCCGCCGCTCCGCCCGGGCGGCCACCTCCGGATCGTGAGTGATGAGGACGACGGTTCGCCCCTCCCGGTGCAGCTCGGCGAACAGATCCATGATGAGCCGGCCCGAGGCGGTATCCAGGGCGCCGGTCGGTTCGTCGGCCAACAAGAGGAACGGTTGGTTCACCAGCGCCCGGGCGATGGCCACCCGCTGCTGCTGACCTCCGGACAATTCATTGGGCCGATGATCCATCCGGCCCTCCAGGCCCACCCGGCTAAGCGCCTGTTCCGCCCGCCGTTCCCGCTCCTTTTTGGGAAGGCCCGCATAGATCAGAGGAAGTTCCACGTTTTGCTTGGCGGTCATTCGCGGCAACAGGTGAAACTGCTGGAAGACGAAGCCGATCCACCGGTTCCGGATGCGGGCCAGCTCCACCTCGTCCGCCTCCGACACGTCCCGCCCGTTCAACACATAGCGCCCTTTCGTCGGGCGATCCAGACAGCCGATGATGTGCATCAGGGTGGATTTGCCCGACCCGGAGGGCCCCATGATGGCCACAAACTCCCCTTCCTCGACGGTGAGATCCACCCCCTTCAGGACGGGGACGGACAAGGGGCCCGTCCGGTAACTCTTTTCCACCTGCTCCAGCCGGATCATCGGGCCTTCACTTCCGTTCCGCTTCGGAGATCCTCCGGCGGATCGAGGACCACCGTCTCGCCGGGTTTCACTCCCGACAGGATTTCCAGCCGATCTCCGGAACTGATGCCCACCTTCACTTCCCGGCGGACCGCTTTGCCCTTCTCCACGGCGAACACGAAGGATTTGCCCTGCTCCTCCCTCACCGCCTCCTGGGGAAGAGTGAGGGCTTTCCTTTTCTCCGCGGCGATCTCCACGATCAGGTTGGATCCCAGCTTGAGGGGAATCGGTGTCTTCAGCCTCACTTCCACCGGATAGACCACCTGTCCGGATCCCCCGCCGGGAGCGGCGGCCATCTTCTCATCGGACCGGGGGAGTTCCCCCACCCGGATCACCTCTCCCTTCCACTCCTCATCCGGGAGGGCGTCGGAGCGAATGATGACCGATTGCCCCTTTTTCACCTTCATCACATCCAGTTCGGACACATCCGCCCTCACCTTCAGGTCCTCCAAATCGGCCACGATCACGAGGGGTTCCGCCGAAGCCCCCCTTCCCCCGTTCGGATTCACCTGGACCACCGTTCCGGACAGGTTGCTTCTGACGGTCAGCCGGTCCAACCGCTTTCGTAGGGTTTCCAGCTGCTTTTGGGCCTGCTTCATCTCCAGCTCGGCCAGGCGGATCTCCTGCCGGATCTGCTCTTCAGACACCGCTCCGCCGCCGGGAACTCCGGGCACGGATTGACCGGCCTTTTTCGCCTCCTCCAGCTGCCGCAGGAGGCCCGAACGCTTCACCCGGGCCGCCTCGATCTGCATTTCCGCCTGCTGTTTTTCGGAATCCAGAAGGTCGTTCCGGTAGCGGACGAGAACCGTTCCCTTTTTCACCTTCTTGCCCGGTTTCACGGGAATTTCCGCCAGCTCCCCGCGCTCCGGATCGAGATACACTTCCTGCTGCCTTCCGGCTTCCAGAACGCCGGAGGTGACGATCTCCTCGCGGATTTCCTCCCGCGCGGCTTTCACCGTTTTCACTTCCGCCTGCGCCTGGGTGTTTCGGATTACATAAACCGTGAGCATCGCAGCGATCAAAAGAACCAGACCGGAGCCGATCCAAATTTTGCGGTGTTTCATTCATCCGCCTCCGTTTTTTCATAATCCGTTAAAAAGGATGCCGCGGGGGCGGGGAGAAAGATTCCCGCCCCCGCGCGGGCCCCGCAGGGCGAAGTTTCCTTGTCCGCACAAGGGAATGTTCTCCCCCGGCCGCCTTACATGCCCTGGGGAGATTGGAAGCTCTCCGCCAGCTCGGAGAACCAGCCGCTCAGCGCGGCAAACAAAAGTCCCCCCACGAAGAGGATCAGGGCGATCGCCCAGGCTTTCCCCGAAGAGAGGCGGGCGATGACGGACAGCCCTTTGGCCGTGAGGAACAGCTTCCAGAGGGCGAACAGCTCGATCCCGTTCAGAACCCCCCTGAGGACCGCTCCCTCCGCCGGCACCAGCGCCGCCAGGCTGGTGGGATAAATTTCCGGGTTCTCCGAGGGGCCGAGAAGGAGCATCATGACGACCATGATCAAACTGGCCAAAAGAGTAAACAGGTACAGGTGGGTGTTGAGAGAGAAGAGCTGGCGATAAGTCGCCTCTCCCTGGAACAACATCAATAGCAGTTTCTGGATCAGGGAGATCAGCAGCAAGCTGACGGGAATGCCGACCAAACTCCCGACAAATCCCAAAAAGGCGGCACCCATCGCGATTTGGTCTGGAGCGATCATCTGCGCCTCTTCCGGGATGGGCGTCTCCTGGACCATCGAATAGGCCACTTGCGCCGCCACCAGCGCCGCCACGATCGATCCGACCACCATCATCGCCGCCAATGCCCATCCGAAGCGGGGACGATGGACCATTCGCTCAAACTGCTCGGTGGGAGCGATCAGAATCCCCCACAGGGTGGGTCCCTTGTTGGACGACAAATTGGATGAAGACTCCCGATTCATGAAATTCCTCCCATCTCTGGATTCCCCTTAAGTATAAATCGTTTGTTCTATATTTTCATCCCGCAATTTTCCCGTCATAGGCCCCCGGCTCCGGCACAGATGCCCGCCGGGGACACCGGCGGACCGTTAGCCGGCAGGCATGCGAAGGTTGGCCGCGGGCATCAAAGGGCCACAGACCTCCGGTCGGGGAAATGTCGCATCCAAACGGGAGAGCGGGGGGAAGGGGGAACTTTTCCGCCGCAAAAACTTTGCCAACATGCGAAGAAGCATCGACCGCGTCTTGCTCAACGCCCCCGCCGCAAAGCACACGGCCAGCCCTTGGGCAGGTCCGAGGATCCGGCGGAAAACACCCATTCCCTCCGCCTCGGCGCGACACCTGAGGCCGCGGGATGCTCCCTTCGAAGCCGGAGGCCATGGCAACGGACACAGCCCGCTTCGCAGGGAGAATGCGGGATTCCCCTTTTCGGCCGCCGGGAAACCGGGAAATGTGGAAAAACAAGGGCTGCACAAAGGAGCGATAAGGGAAAGGAAATCCAATCGGCCACGGCAGCGCCGCCACTTCCCCGAAAACCGGCGCAGATTGAACGTCGCGGCACCCTCTTCCGGCCGCCCCTTTTCATCCGCTGAAGATCCTCCTTATCCTCGGCGATCGCCCCCCTTCGGCCGCACCGCGCTCTCCCGGACACTTACATCATTATGATATCATGATTATATTAAAATGAAAACAGATTTTTCCCGTTAATTGGGGCTTCCCGGCGACGATCGATTCCGATATAGTGTAAATAGAAAGATTTGACGGACCCTGTCCGCATCCCGCGCCGGTAGAGAGAAGAGAGGAGAAATCGGGAGGGATCGATTACGAAAAAGATTTGGAGTTGGGGTCTTGCCGCCCTGCTCGGCTTCGCGGTGATCTTCGGGCTGGGCGCCACCGACGCGGATGCCGCTTCTCCCTATAAAATCGAAGTGAACAAGGCCACCAACAAACTGACCCTTTACAAAAACGGCCGGGTGTACAAACAGTATCCCGTGGCCACCGGCCGCACCCCGTCCCTGACGCCGGAAGGCACGTTTCCCATCGTGGTGAAGTTCGTCAAACCCGGATGGAAGGGCATCCCCGGCGGACACCCGAACAATCCGCTGGGAGAACGGTGGCTCGGCATCAGCGTCAAGGGAGACAACGGGAGAACCTACGGCATTCACGGCACGAACCAGCCCAAAAGCATCGGAACTTATGCCTCCAACGGCTGCATCCGCATGTACAACAAGGACGTCATCGAATTGTACAATCTGGTTCCGGTCGGCACGACCGTTCATATCCACAGCGGGAAAAAGGGAAGCACCTCCCCGAAAGTCAAACCCGCCTCCGGGAAACTGAAGGTGTCGGTCAATGTGGCCAACATCCGGAGCGGCCCCTCCCTCAGCGCCAGCGTCATTAAGAAGGCAAAGCGGGGAACGGTGCTGACCCGCACCGGAAAGGCCAGCGATTGGCACCAAATCCGCCTTTCCAACGGCAAAAAGGCCTACGTCCACGACTCCGTGGTGCGCCTCGTATCCGGCGGTTCGCAGAGCAAAAAAAGCTCGTCCGAATTCCGCAAGGCCTCGGGCAAGGTGGCCATCAAGGTCTGGCTGGCCAATGTCCGGTCCGCTCCGTCCCTGAAGGCTCCCGTTCTCCAGCGGCTGGCCAAGGGGAAAAAATTGAACCTGACCGGCGAGAGCAAGAATTGGTACCGGATCCGCCTTTCCAGCGGAAAAACCGCCTACGTCCACAAATCGGTGGCGGTCAAACGGTAATGTTTTTTTCGACTAAATCCTTCTTCTCGACCGCCGGCCGCGGGAGTCCAACCGCATCGCCGCGGGTGAAAAATGTTTGAAGCCGTCAACCCTCCATCGGGTGACGGCTTTTTTGCCGGCTTGGACGATCCATGTAAAATGTCGTGCGGTATGGGCTCCTCCACGGGCGCCGGTCGGAGGCCTCCTCGGCCTCCGCATTGCGCGCCCCGGCCCTCCGCCGGAAACGATCCGCACGCCCTCCGGCCGTCAATCTCACGAACCGCTGTGCACATCGGCCTTCACAAAGCGGTGCAGGCCCACCGCCAGCGAGACGATGCAGACGGCGGCCAGGGACACGTATGCCCGGAGAAATACGTCATCGGAAGGCGTCTCGGCCATCATCCCCGAATGGAGGATGGGAATGAACCAGGGATTGAGGGCGGCATATTTCATGGAGATCCCGGCGATCAGGATCACCCCGTTGATCCCGGCGGCGCAGACGCCCAAAACGACGGGAGCGATCACGTTTTTCCCGAGGATCCCCGCCGCCGCTCCGGCCGGGATGAGCAGGATCTGGAACAAAATGCCCAGCAGGGCCGCCTTGATGATCCGCATCAACATCTCACTTGCCGGCACATCCATAAAGGCATCCTTCGGCAGGAATTCACCGGTATACAGGGCGCCGGCCCCCCATTGCAGAAGGAACTGGACCGCCAGCACAAGGGCCACGATGGGAGCCACGATCAGCAGCTTTCCCGCATACCACTGCCAGCGGGAATACGGATAGGTGAGCAGGTGGTTGATCGTCCGCTCCTGGTGCTCCCGGGAAAAGACGTACCCGGCGATCAGCGTAAACAGGGGAGCCCCGATGAGCAAATGGACGAACAGAAAATGGTTGCTAAAAAATATGAAAAAAGGAACCCTGCGACCGTTCGCCTCCATCCCCATCGCCATCAGCAGGCTCACCGCGACGGGAAACAGAACCACCGCAGCGATCACCCACAGGATGGCGGACCGCTTGAACTTACGCGCCTCGGCGCTCAGAATGCATCCCATTCGCCCTCACCCCCGTCAGGCGGATGAAGTAATCCTCCAGGGAGTCCCGCATCAGCGTCGCTTCCGCAATGTCCACCCCGTTTTCGATCAGCAGGCGGTTGATCCGCGCCGACTCATGGAGCCGCTCGTAAACCCGGAGGACTCCCGGCTCCGCCACCTGATAATCGGCAATTCGCAACCGATTTTCCAGCAAAAAGGCGGCACGGCGGTCGTCGCTCACCTTGAGCTGGAGATAATGGCGGTTCTTTTGCTGCAGCGTCTCGTAATCGATCTCCTCCAGCAACCTTCCCTGGTGTATGATGCCGATCTTGGTGGCCAGCTGCTGGATTTCGCTCAAAATGTGGCTGGAGATGAGGATGGTGATTTTCCGCTTTTCGGCCAAATCCCGGAGGAGTTGGCGAATCTCCATGATCCCCTGGGGATCCAGCCCGTTGGTGGGCTCATCCAGCACCAGAAACTCCGGCTGGTGCAACAGGGCCCGGCCGATGCCCAGGCGCTGTTTCATCCCCAGGGAAAACTTCTTGTATTTCACGTTGCGGGCTTCCGTCAGACCGACCAGTTCCAGGATCTCCTCCACCCGTTCCTTCTCGGGCACGCCCATCAGCCGGCGGTGCAAGTCCAGGTTCTCCCAGGCGGTCAGATTGCGGTAGGCGCCCGGCGTCTCGATGATCGTTCCCATCCGCCGGAACAACCGATGCCGCCCCTTTTCCTCCGTCCTGCCGAACAGCTCGATCTTGCCGGCAGTCGGTTTCACCATGCCGGTGATCATGCGCAGGGTGGTGGTTTTCCCCGCTCCGTTCTGCCCGAGGAAACCGTAGATCTCCCCCCTCTTCACCGTCATGTTCACGCCGCTGACGGCGAGCTTCTTCCCGTACCGCTTGGTGAGCTGATGGGTCCTCAGCACGATGTCCACTCCGCTTGCCCCCTTTCATTCCGGAGTATATCGGGCCAATCTTACATCCTTTGAAAACAACCCTTAAAAAACCCTTACAAAGGGGGCAACGGGTCCGGTATCCGGCTCCCCGATTCCTTCGCTTTCATCAGGGAGAAGGAGAACACCGTCTTGCGATGGGGATCGCTTGCCACCCGGATCTCCCCCTTCTGTTTTTCCACCAACTGCTTGACGATGGTCAGGCCGAGACCGCTTCCGCGCATATGGGGATTGCGGGACCGGTCGCCGGTGTGGAGGCGGTCAAAGATCCGGGGCAATTCCTCCTCGGCAATCCCGGGCCCCCTGTCCCACACCTCCACCCAAACGCAAGACTCCTCTTCGCGGACGCCCACGCCGATCACGCCCCCTTCCCGGCCGTACCGCAGGGCGTTGCCGATCAGGTTGTTCAGAATCCGCTCCGTGGCATAAGGGTCTCCCAGGACGAGGATCTCCCCGTCGGGGATCCGGATCTCCGGCGTCAATTCCGCTTCCGTGATCTCCCGATAAAAGGTGAGCACCGACTCGCGAACCCGTTCGCACACATCCATCGGCCGCAGGCGGATCTCGGTGTCGCCGGCTTCCAACTTGGCCAGCTCGAAGAAATCGTTGATCAAAACGGTCAATCTTTTGGCCTTCTCTTCGATGACCTCCAGATATTCCGCCCTATCCCCCTCCGTCAAATCGGGATCCCGCCGCAGGGCCTCCACATAGCCGAGGAGGGAAGTGAGGGGGGTGCGCAGGTCGTGGGAAACGTGGGTCAAAAGGCGTTTCCGCTCCGCTTCCAGATAGGCGGTCCGCTCTTCCATCCCTTGAAACTGCTCTGCCAGCCGGTTGATGCGAAGGGCCAGGAGGGTCAGAGCCGGGTCCTTCGTAAACAGGCGGATCCGGAGGTTGCGGTTGTTTTCGGCGAACGCCTCCAGCGTGTCGGCCATCTGGCGGATCTGGCGGCTCCGCCGGAGATGCACCAGCCAGAGGAGAAGAACAAAAAAAAGCAGGATCCCCGCAGCCGCGACCGTCATCCATCCTCTCCCCCCAGCCGGTAACCAATGCCCCACACGGTCCGTATATATTTCGGGTTGGAGGGGTCCGGCTCGATCTTGGTGCGCAGGCGCCGAATGTGCACCATCACCGTATTTTCGTCGGCGGTGAAGGCTTCCCTCCAGACCGACTCGAAGATCTGGGCCTTGGTAAAAACGCGGCCCGGGTGGGAAAGAAACAATTTGAGAATCTCAAACTCCTTCGCAGTAAGCATCACCCGCCGCTCCCCCACCCGGACCTCGTAGGTGTTCAGATCCAGCTTCAGATCCCCGTGCTCCAGGACGGACGGCCCCTGGGCGGACGAATCGTTCAGGTAGAGATAGCGGCGCAACTGCGCCTTCACCCGGGCGATCAGCTCGGCCATGGAAAAGGGCTTGGTCAGGTAATCATCCGCTCCCAGTCCCAACCCCAGCACCTTGTCCGCCTCTTCCCCCTTCGCCGACAAAATGATCACCGGCACGGCCCCCTTTGCCCGGATGCGGCGAAGCACTTCCCAACCGTCGATCTCGGGGATCATCAGATCCAGGATGACCAAATGATAGCTGCGGGCGGCAAGCAGCATGCAGGCTTCGCTCCCGTCCGCCGCCCGGTCTGTCCGGTATCCCTCCTTGCGCAGGTAGGTGTCGATCAAGCGGCTGATTTCCCGGTCGTCCTCGACAATGAGAATGTTGGGCGCTGACATGCGGATCGCTCCTTATCCGAATCGATAACTGATGCTTCCATTCTCCAACGTCTCCCGCCGGGAGGTCAATGGGAAAACCGAAAAGGTGACGGCAAGGGAAACGTGTCACACTGCCGGGAAAAGCCACCGGGAGGTGAAGTGCCCGCCTCGCAAACCGGCACAGGGATGAATCCTCGGCCGCTCGGGGAAACCCCGGGACCTTAGGAAAACATGCAAGGGGAGCTGCACCGCCCGGCGCGGCTCCCCCGCGATATCCTCATGAAATATCGTTCGTCCTCTGCCGGCCGGTGAGCGTGAGGGCCTTCAGCGCGGCCAGCCACCCGGACAGGGTGAGCAAATGACGCCCGTGATTGTACAGTTGCCATTCGGACTACGCGGCGGCGATCTCCCCTTGACTGAGCCCTTCGGCCCCCATCAGCCCGGCCATGGTCGGAATAAAGTAGGAGAAAGTGGCCAGCCGCTCGACGATCAGAAGGCCGACGGCAGCCAAGTGCCACTTTCGCTGCGGCCCCCGGGATCTCAGCGCGGCGTGGGTGTTGGCCAAAGTCAACAGGGTGAGGGGGCCTGTCGTGACATAGACCCAGAACAGGAGCCCGGTATTCGGCCATGTATCCGGCGGGGCGTCCGCGAACCCGGGAATCACGATCCGCGCTTCGTAAATCCCCGCTCCGAACGCGATGCCCAGGTTGATGACAAAAAGCCAGAGCAGCACCTCATCTACCCTTTTCATGCATTCCTCCCGCCCTTATCCTTTGGTTCCCCCCAGTCCATCCGGGGAGGTTATTTCGATCATAAAGGGCGGAACCCTTTGCAAGATCCGGCACGGGAAGGATTTCCCATCCAACCCGGGTCTTATTTTGCCGTTGGCCTCGGCGGGGGGCGGGCCTCCCGGTCCAAAACGGAGGCTTACCCGCCCTTTTCACGATCCATTTCCCTGTTCAATAAGGCGGATTGCTCCCTCCCCGGATTCAACATACCTGCCGCTCCCACGTCCGAGGGAAACCGGGGGAGGGCCGAACACCATCGGGCTGGCAAGGGTTGTCCGGTTCACCGCTCGGGGACCGCCGCGTCCAACCTTCCTGCCGCTTCGTCAAATCAGCCCCCGCTCCCAAAGGACGGGGGACGATTCCTCCGACTTGGGAAGGCCGTAACGGCTGTCCAAAGGCTTTGGCCTTTTCTCCCCGGGAAAGAGGGCGGCCGATGGCGGAAGGCCCCAAGCGGCTCTCTGGAGAAAACCGCCCCCTCAAGCCTTTCCGCCGAAGGAAAAACAAAAAACCCCTCGTTTGAGGGGTTTTCAGTCACATCCGTCCGCATCGCAGGCGAAACCTCCGCGGGTTTTCCCGCTTCTCCTGCTCAGTTCCTCCTCGATCACCCGTTCCAGGACGTCCGCATCATAGAGGCCCGTCAACACCCGGCTGCCGATGACGAAGGTGGGCACGGCCTGGATATTCATTTCCTCGTAGGCATGGCGGAGGGCTTTCCGATGTTCTTCCCGATATCTACCCGTTTCCAAGGCTTTGCGGAAATCCTCCCCGTCCAAACCCAACTCCTCTGCCAGCTCCGTCAGAACATGGATGTCGCCGATATCCTTTTCCTCCTGGAAAAAGGCGGTGAACATCCGGTGATTGTATACTTCTCCCTTTCCGTGCTCCTTGGCGTATTGATATCCCTCAAAGGCGAGGCGGGTGTGCGGTTGGGGGGACACCCGGGGGAGGACCATTTTTACGCCGAAGCGTTCAGCAAGGGGATAGACCGTGTTTTTCCAGGCGTTTTTAAGATATTCCCCTTCCGGCCGCAGCGTCGGCTGTGGCTCGGGTCTGAGTTCGAAGGGCATCCACTCCACGTCCACATCTTTTCCCCGGACGGCTTCCTTCAGCGGAACCTCCGCGATGAAACAGAAGGGTCACACGTAGTCCGAGTAAACGCGAATCTTCAGCGCCATGAAAAACGCCTCCCTCCCTTTAAAGCCGGTGAGAAAAACCCCTGTTGCGGCGGCGAAGGGGGTGCCGCGATCCCTTCGGCGGATCGCAAGGTACTCCCCTCCGCTTCACCTGGCCAACTCATAAATCGCCTGGGCGTAGATGGCCGCCGCCTTGAGGAGGTCCTCCACCTCGATATGTTCGTCCGCTTGGTGGGCCGTCTCCTCCTTGCCCGGAAAGAGCGGACCGAAGGCGACGCCATTATTGAGGGCCCGGGCATAGGTGCCTCCCCCGATGGCGAGAAGGGACGCCTTTTCCCCCGTCCGCTCCTCGTACACCCGGGACAGGGTTTGGACCAGCGGATGCTCCGGATCGATGTAGTGGGGCGGCTTGTGGTCCGTCTCTCCGATCTCGAGACCGTAGGGACGAACCCGCTCGGCGACCGCCTTCCGGATGTCCTCGCCGTTTCCGCGGATCGGATAACGGATATTCAGCCCCAATTTCCGTTCTCCCCCTCTCCGATACCGGAACAGGCCGGCGTTGACGGTCAGGGGACCCACCGTGTCATCTTCCTGGGCGATGCCCAATTTCTTTCCGAAAAAGTCATCCACGAGAAACTCGTTGATCAGCCCGACAAATCGGCTTCCTTCCGGGTCCAGCGCAATCGTCTTCAGGAAGCGGGCCATCTCCAGGCCGGCGTTCAACCCCTTGTCCGGCTCGGATCCGTGATGGGAACGCCCCTCCAGAACCAGCAGCAGGTGATCGTCCGCCTCCTGGGCGTATCCCCGGATGCGGTTCTTAAGCAGAAACTCCTGATACTTCTCCTTCAGGGAGAAGACATCGCCGCTTCCCTCCAAAACCGCCCGGGACCGGTCGGGAACCATGTTGAGCCGGTGACCCGCTTCCCACCGGGCCAGCGTCCAGACCTCCGCACCGGCCTCCTCTTCCGCGTCGGGAACTTCACCGACGAGGATGAGGTCGAGGAGCCCCTTTTCCGCGTAAATGATGGGGAAATCGGCGTCCGGAGCAAAACCCATGGACGGCATTTCCTCCCGCTCAAAATAGTAGGCCATGTCCCGCCACAGGTTTTCCTCGTCGGTGCCCAGGATGAGGCGCACCCGCTTGGACAGGGGAAGCCCCAGCTCCTTGATCAGCCGGAGGGCGAAATAGGCGGCCATGGTCGGCCCCTTGTCGTCAATGGCACCCCGGGCATACAGTTTGCCGTCGCGAATGTCCGGGGAAAAGGGCGGCGTCGTCCATCCGTCTCCGGGGGGAACCACGTCCACATGGCCCAGGATGCCGATCAATTCCTCCCCTTCGCCGTATTCCACGTGACCCGCGTACCCGTCCAGATTTTTCGTCTCAAAACCGTCCCGCCGGGCGAGATCCAGCAGGTATTCCAGCGCCTCCGCCACCCCTTTGCCGAAGGGGGCCCCGGGGCCGGCGGAGGATTCGTCCAGCACGCTTTCGATGGCGAGAAACTCCTTTGTCCGCGCAAGCAGCTCCTCGCGCCGCTTTTCCATTTCGCGTTCCCAATCAATGTTCATCCTCGTCACTCCTCACTGTTCCTCTCACGCCCTTGTGGATGCCCAATGGACGTGCCGCCCGCTGGAACGACGGCTGGCCTGAGCCACATCCCGGCCACCTGATCGTGCGGCGGGCCCGCGGCACGCCCCGTTCCCGCCCTCTAGCCGTCCCGGATCGGCCGATCCGTGCCCGGGGAACGGCGCAGAAACGGGCGGTCGTCCGTTTCATCACGGCACGTTGAGGTCGGATTTTACAAACAGTTCGAGCCCGCGCGCCCACCCCGCCATGCCGCAGTGTTCCGGATTTGCCATCCTCCCGGATGGGCGTGACAACCCGGATGCCCCTTTCGCTCGTTGCCGATTTCGGGGTTCGCCGGTTTCCCGCGGAAGCGGCAAGGCCGCATATCCACGGCGCAAAGGGCGGCGCAATTTTCGCATCCCGTCCGGAAAGCGCCGGCTTCCCCCCTCCTTCGGCCGCTCGTCGGGGGCGGGAATGGCTTTCGGAAACTGCCCCAAGGAGCCGATCCTCCGCCTTCCCCCGGCAAACCCGTGCCGGGGGAAGGGCCGTCGGGGCCAGAACGGCTGGATATCCTGCCAACGCCGCAATGCAAGGCAGGGGGAACCAAACTTCGGGGCCCGGTCGGCCGCGTTCTGCCCATTCCGGCAATTGCCCGGAGATCGTCTCTCCCGGCGCAAGCGGCCGCAACAGATGGCAGGCATACGCCTCCCCCCGGCAGATGACCGCACGATCGCCTCACCGCACGGCTGGCGCCAGCCCTGGCAACCTTCGCGGGGGCGCCGACGAGTCGGCACCGCGTCTGAAGGAAAAAGGCGCGATGAAGTATGCCCTATCTTTTTCACCCTTGTGCACTTGGCATTGGGCAACCGGCCTACGGCCGCAACGACCAGGGCTCCACGGTGCCCACAATGGAGAACAACCTGTCATTCCGCACCGCATCCAGCACGCCGCCGCTGATCTCGGCGTGGGTCAGCCAGCGGGATCTTCCGCCCTCGATGACGAAGCCCAAGATCACTTGGCGATACGGAATGTTTGGATACGACGCCGTCCACCCGGGCGGCCGCCGGGACCCGGTGAGCGGATGGGCCGCCGCGCTGCCCCGGACGTGAAAAAGGCGGCACGACTCCGAAGTATCGGCAATGAACCCGGCGACTTGCCGCAGCGCTTCGGGAGCCGTTGAATGAATCCAACAGACGGCCAACCCGAAGGGGCCGAACCGCTCGACGGCCTGCCGCAGAGCCTTGAGAAGCCGGGTGCCGTCCCGATAGTCCAACGGCAGAGGGTTGATGGCGCCGGAAAAGTCTTTGGCCTCGTCGGTCAACGATTTCAGACGCGACGGTGTCCGGGCGACGACGGAAACCATGTGGCCTTCTTCCGCCAGCGCCAAGCTCAGCCCCCGCAGCATGCCCGTGCCTCCAACCACCAAAGCGTGAAGCTGCCTTTCGGCCGGTTGCACCGCCACCACCTCCCGTGCCTGCGCCGCCTTTCCTTTGCCTGCTGCCCCAATCTCCGTTTCCGCTCCCGTTCGCCCCCCGTCAGCGCCGCCGCCCGGCATCGCTCGTCAGCCGTTTGCGGTTTCCGTTTCCCTCACGCCGGCCGACGCGCCCGCCCTTGCCGCCGATCGCGGCCCTGTACCATTTCTCGGAAACAGGCGCTGCGCCGACCGTCCCCCTTAACATCTCCCCCTCGCGGATTCTTCCGGCTTACGGCGGCGCAACGGCCACCGGAAAAGGGCAGAGCGCGTCCAAACGCCCCCGCCTCCTGCGAAGATCTCTTCATATCTTCCGTTTTCCCTTATCCCTCCTGCTTTTCAAACCCCGTGGCTTCCGCCGCCCTCAACTCCTCCAGCATCGCCTCATGGATCCGGCCGTTGGTGGCCAGGACGTGGCGAACGCCGATGTGGTAGGGCGTCCCCCGGGTATCGGTGACGCGGCCGCCGGCTTCCTCCACCAGCAGGGAACCCGCCGCCAGGTCCCAGGCGTTCAGCTCCAGCTCCCAGAACGCGGTAAGCCTTCCCGCCGCCACATACGCCATGTGCAGGGCCGCCGAACCGGCGGTGCGGATGTTGCGGCACCGGGAGGAAAGCCGGATCAGCCCCGCCGTGTTGATCTTGCGCGCTCCCTTGTAATCGGCGGGAAAGCCGGTGGCCACCAGGCTCATTCCCAGGTCATTTTCCTCGGAGACGCGGATCGGCTCCCCGTTGAGACGGGCCCCTTTTCCCCGCTCGGCGGTGAAACACTCGTCGCGCATCGGATCATAGATCACGCCGAGTTCCACCTTCCCCCGCCGGGCCAGGGCGATGGAAACGCAAAAATAGGGGAAGCCGTGGACAAAATTGGTCGTGCCGTCGATCGGGTCCACAATCCACAGATGTTCGTAATCCCGGTGCGCTTCCAGGGCCTCCCGGGAAGCTTCCGGCCCCGGCGCCACCCCTTCTTCCCCGAGGATGGCATGGTCCGGATGGGCCCTGTGCAGGACTTGACGGATGATCTCCTCCGCCTGACGGTCCACTTCGGTGACCAGATCGTGGGCCGTGTACTTGGTTTCCACCCGTTTGGTCGTCTCCACCCGCTGCCGGATCAACCGCCCCGCTTCCTTCGCCGCTTCGATCGCTGTTTCGATGGACAACAGAAACCCTCCTTCTTCTTTCCTATCCATCCTCGCTGAATTCATCTTCTATCATACGGAAAAGAAATCAAAAAGAAAAATCATCCCGCACAGCTTCGCCGACGACAATTTGGTGAAGAATCGGTTTTCCCCCGGAAGGGGATGAAACCCGCCGGGTCGAAATCAAACAGGAAATAGAGCAGGTTTCATCCTGAAAAACGGAGGGAACTTTCCTTGCCCTACGCATGGACCCACATGATCTTCGGCGACACCGTCCTGGAAAAAGGGGGATTTCCCCCTCCCGGCGACGAGAAAATGTTTCACCTCGGCTGTCAGGGACCCGATTTCCTCTTTTTCCACCGATTCTGGCCCTGGGTGAAGGATGATCGGGTCAGCCGCCTCGGCAGCGCCATGCACCTGCGCCGGTGCGGACCGTTTCTGCGGGATCTGATCGAGGAAGCAAAGGAAAAAACGTCGATCCGCGATGCGGTCACCGGTTTCATCACCCACCACATCCTCGATCGGACCACCCATCCCTACATCCACTATCGGGCGGGATACGAGGGATACAACCACCAGCGGATGGAAGTGACGATCGACACCCTGGTCGCCCGGAAGCTCGCCGGGATCGAAACCTGGCGGACTCCCCTCGCTCCGCGCATCGACATGGGACCGTCCCTGCCGGAAGTGTGGACGG
Organism: Planifilum fulgidum; assembly: GCF_900113175.1. Taxonomy (NCBI): domain Bacteria; kingdom Bacillati; phylum Bacillota; class Bacilli; order Caryophanales; family Thermoactinomycetaceae; genus Planifilum; species Planifilum fulgidum. The sequence continues at coordinate 129,468 of NZ_FOOK01000006.1, forward strand.
ACGTCTTCGACCGCCTGGCGCGGAAGCACTACCCGGAGGAAACCGAAAACATCCGGAGGGAAGAGCTGAACGAAGCCTACCGGGACATGCTCAAGGCCCTGCGCATCTTTTACGATCCCTGGGGGATCAAGCGGGCGCTCACCCTCGGAAAAATCGACCCGTTCCGCCACACGCCCTATTTCCCGCACCGGGATTATCTGAACGAATCGGAAAGCGAATGGCGCCATCCCGCCGTCCCGGAGGAAACGCACCGGGAGAGCTTCTGGACCCTGTGGGAACGGGCCCTGGAGGAAGCCACCGGCATCGTGCGAAAGACCCGCGAATATTGGTCGTCTTCCGAAAAGGCCTTCCCCGAAACTCTCCGCCGGGCGATCGGCAACATCTCCTACGACACCGGCAAGGACTGCGACCTGAACTTGGTCAACAAGGCCGCCGATCCCATCTTCTGATCCCCCGAAAGCCGCCCGCCGGCGATACCGCGGCCGCGCCGAAACAATGATCCGCCATGGCCCCTTGCCGCGCGGGCTCCCTTCGGGAATGACGCGTTATTGATCAACCCGCCGGAACGGACAGGACAAACGTTTTCCAATCTCCGGCGATGCGCGTTGCGCGCCATTGATCGATCGGCGACGCGCGCAGCCGAACCGCTGCCGTAGAGAACGCCTCCCGTCTCCGCGCGCCTCAACATCCCCGCCCGGAAAACCCCGGCGGGTGGCAAACCCGGCTTCCCCGGGAGAGTGTCGGATTCTCCAGGATGCATGCCTCCTGATTTTGCGGCGGGTGGGGTCCTGGAGGCACCTCTTCTCACGGCTTGCGGTAAAGAGCCGTTGTAAAGAAGCGGAAAAACGCCGATGCATCCAGGTCCCCGTCGCCCCTCTGGCACCGCCTGTGGCGCGGCGATCCATCCCGTCGAAAGATATCACCATCCCGGACCGATGTTCCTTCACCGCCCGCCTCTCTTGCCGCATTGGACGACGGCCATATCTCCTTCCGCAGCGCCTTTATCCGTCCGGTCCCGCTTAAGCGCATCCGCCGGCTCCGAAGGAGCAACGCCCTCTTCCGGTTCAGTGACGCATCTAAACGGTCGGTCTTGAAAATCTCGAGGGTTTCGACACCGGGGTTCCGGGAACAATGCCGTAAGGCGCCGGCACTAACAGCCGTGCCTGTTGATAAGGGCGCATTGAATTCGGGCTCCCCTTTCTCCGTCCAGGACATGCCGGTTTCCTTGAAAAGGATGCAGCATCCCGTTTTTTTCTTTCAAACCAATCCCCTCCGCCCCTTCGATCCGCGAATCAGCCAAGCCCCTTATCGATCCACACCTTTTTTGTGACGGCGGTGAAATTCCCGTGCATGGTGCCGGGAAAGCCGCGGGACCGTGCGGTACGGCCCCTTTCATCGAGGACCTTCCGGCCGCGATGCCCCCTCCATTTTCTCCAGCTTGGCCAACACCCTTCGCTTCCGGTACATCATCCGGGCCGCCTCCGCCACTTCCTCCACCGCGGACTGATTGATCCAGGCGCCGAAAATCGCCCCTGCCACGGGAACCATCTGGAACAGCTTCTTCCACCCCCATTGATCCCCGTAGTTCATGATCACTTCCCGCCACCCCTCCAGCAGGGAGACCGATTCCCGCATCCTCTCCCCCGTTTCCCAGGAGGAAAGGCGGCTTAGGATCGCCCGTTTTCCGACGATGTCCGAGGAAGAAAACTGGAGACAATAGACGGCAAAGGCGCGCTCCGACGGAATCCGGGGATCATACCCGTAAACCAGGGCCATCTCCTGGATCACCTTGAGACTGGTGCCGAGCAGCAGCGGAATGTCCGCCGCCAGGGTGAACAGGCCGCCCAGCCCGGTGACCGCCCCCTGGTACCGGGCAAAGCGCACATGGGAAGCCTTGATCTCCTCGGATGCCCGGTTCAAGCAGGCCAAGGGAAGATCGGCGGCCTTTTCCGGGGTCAAAAACGCCCCCGGACGCCCCGCCGTCTCCGCCAGTCGCCGCATCACCGGCGCCTCATCGATCAGGTACTGTCCGCCGGTCTGTATGTAATTTCCCAACTCGTCCAACAATTGGCCGATCCGGTCGTGAACGGCCTTCGGCATCATCCGGTCCAGCAGCGCAAAGGGAAGTCTGCCCAGCCTCTCCCAAAACCAGAGATCCCGCTGGTCCTCTTCCCATTCCTCGATGCGCCTCAGCTCCTCCTTCAGCGACTCGACGGTATCCTCCATCCACCGGTCGTTCACCACTGAACCCTTCCCTCCCGCTTTTTCCCATCCGCCCGCCGGATGTCTTCTCCGACGATTATACCAATGGTTCGGCCCGTCATCGGCAAAAAGGCACGTTTGACAAAAAGTGTATAACGTAATAAAATGTTTTTACGATGAGCTCGATTGAGATGGAGGTGGACCCGGATGAATCACGAACTTCCGGAAACCCATGTCGTACGATCCCCCGAACAGGCCGCCGCACTTTTGAACCCCCTCCGCGCCGAAATATTGGCCATCGTAAGGGAACCCGCCTCCGCCGCGGAAGTGGCGCGAAAGATCGGCGATACGCCCCAGCGCATCAACTACCACCTGAAATCGCTGGAAAAGGTCGGCCTCGTCCGCCGCGTGGGAACGCGGCAGGTGCGCAACCTGGTGGAAGTCCTGTACCAGGCGATCGCCAAATCCTTTCTCCTGTCGGAGGCCGTGGGGCTGAATCCCGAAACTTCGGAACGGATCAAGGAACAGGGAGCCCTCGCCCATCTGATCACCCTGTCGGATCGGATCCGGCGGGACGCGCTCCTTTTGATGGAACGATCGGAGGAGAACAAGGGGCAAATCCCCAGCGCCTCCCTGCAGATGAAGGTGCACCTGGATTCCGAAGAGCGGCGCCGCGCGTTCCTGCGGGACTACGCCGCCATGCTGGAGGAATTGGTCAACCGATACGGAGCCGCCGGGGAAGGCGATGAAAACGCCTTCCGGGTGACGGCGGTCATCTATCCCGAAATCCCCAAAGGAGGAACACCGGAATGAACAAAAGGAAAAACCGTCACGCCCCGGGGCGCGCTCCGGAAAATCGGCCGGTCGTCATATGGAATCGGCCCGCCCCCCGCGGAAATGCCTCCCGGACCGGCAAGGCCGCGCCGAATGTGATTTCTTTTCCCGGCCCCCGCTCCGAACGGGAGGAGGCGGCGGTGACGGAATGGACGATTCCCGCCCGGCCGGGGCGGCGACCCGCCAAGATCGTCGTCATCTCCTCGGGTTTCGGCATCCCGGCGGACAGGAATCCCCAAAACCGCTGCATGGCGGCTTGACCGGCCTTTGTCAATGATGGAAAGGATGGTTTCGATGAACCACGTCCCGATCGTCGTCGAACAGACCGGACGCTTCGAACGCTCCTACGACATCTATTCCCGGTTGTTGAAGGACCGGATCGTCTTCATCGGCTCGACCATCGACGACGTCGTGGCCAACACCGTCGTCGCCCAACTCCTCTTCCTGGCCGCCGGGGACAGCCAAAAGGATATCCACCTTTACATCAACTCCCCGGGAGGATCCATCACCGCCGGCATGGCCATCTACGACACCATGCAATACATCAAGCCCGACGTCTCCACCATCTGCCTGGGCCTGGCCGCTTCGATGGGCGCCTTCCTGTTGCTCGCCGGAGCTCCCGGGAAACGGCACGCCCTTCCCAACGCGGAAGTGATGCTTCATCAGCCCTGGGGCGGCGCCAAGGGGCAGGCTTCGGACATCAAGATCCAGTCCGACCGCATCCTCAGGGACCGGGAGCGCATCTCCCGGATCATCTCCGAAAGGACCGGGCAGCCCCTGGAAAAGGTCCTGCAAGACACCGACCGGGACTTTTTCCTCACGGCGGAGGAAGCCAAAGAATACGGCATCATCGACCGGGTCATCCATGCCGGGAGGACCTGACAGGGCGAAAGCGGCCGCCATGGCCGCTTTCGTCTTCACTTTCCCTTTTTCTCCCTTTTCCGCAGACAGATGATCCGGTAACTCCCTCCGAGCAAAGCCGCCTCCTCCCGCTCCTTCACCACGGGAAGACCCTCCGCCCACGGTTCCCAGGACCGCTCAATATCGGTTCCCAGCCGGGTCACCACACGGTTCAAAAGCCGGCGAATCCCCGAAGGCCGCCGGTGGACGGGCGCAAATTTGTCGAGGATGAGGCACCGGCCGCCGGGGCGAAGAACCCGGACGGCTTCGGCAAGGGCCCGGCGGGGGTGTTCGACCACGCTGAGGATGAGGTGGAGAAACACCGCGTCGAAGGATCCCTCCGGAAAGACCAGGTTTTCCGCATTCATCCGGAGCAGGCGGATCGATGGGCGGTTTTTCGCCATAAGCTTTGCCCGTTCCAACATTTCCGGGGACAAATCCACGCCCACAACTTCCAGATCCTCCGGCACGAGGGGCAAATCCAACCCGGTCCCGACGCCGACAAAAAGCGCCCGCTCGCCGGGACGGAGACCGGCGATGGAAAGGAAACGGCGGCGGGCCCGATTCAATCCCGGCCACCGCCCGATCACCTGATCGTAGAAGGGAGCCCATCGCCGGTAAATGAGAAGATTTCGGTCGTTGTTCATCTTTTCCTCCCGATCAGGGACGAATCCGCATCAAGCGCAGGCTGTTCAGCGTTACCAGCAGCGTCGCCCCCATGTCGGCGAAGATCGCCAGCCACAGGGTCAGCCATCCCGGAAACACCAGGTAAACCGCGGCAAATTTGGTGATGAGGGAAAAGGCGATGTTCTGTTTGATGATTCGGAGGGCGGCGCGGCTCAGGCGCACCGTGAAGGGCAACTTGGAAAGGTCGTCGGCCATCAGCACGATGTCGGCCGTCTCCAGGGCGGCGTCGGTGCCGGCCCCGCCCATGGCGATTCCGGTGGTGGCCACCGCCAGGGCGGGAGCGTCGTTGATGCCGTCCCCCACCATCCCGATGCGGCGGTAGGCGTTCTCCAATTCTTTGACCGCTTCCACCTTGCCCTCCGGCAACAGTTCGGCCCGGTATTCGTCGACGCCTACGGCCCCGGCCACCGCCCGGGCCGTGGCCGCGTGGTCCCCGGTCAGCATCACCGTTTTTTCCATGCCCATCCGTTTCAATTGGGAAATCGCCTGTTTGGCGGAATCCCGGACGGCGTCCGCCAGGGCGAAAAGGGCGGCCACTTCCCTTGAATCGCCCAGCAGGACGGCGGTTCTCCCCCGCCTCTGCTGATTCTCCAGGACCGGCCGGATCCCTTCCATCGGCGCCCCCATCTCTTCAAACAGCCGCGGACTGCCGATCCAATAGGTTTTCCCGTCCACCACGGCCCGGGCCCCGAGGCCCGGGATGGCTTCAAATTCGCGGGCTTCCTTGGAAGGAGCGTTTTTCTCCCGGGCGCGCTCCACGATCGCCCGGGCCAGGGGGTGCTCCGAGCGGGACTCCATCGCCGCGGCGATGGCCAGGGCCTCCAGCTCGGAAACCTCTCCGCAGGGGATGATCTCCGCGACGACGGGCTGTCCCCGGGTCAAGGTCCCGGTTTTGTCGAAGGCGATGGCCTTCAGGGAACCCAGGTTTTCCAGGTGCAGCCCCCCTTTGATCAGCACTCCGCGGTGGGCCGCATTTCCGATGGCGGAAACAACGGCCACCGGCGTGGAGACCACCAGGGCGCAGGGGCAGGCGACGATCAGCAGGGCGAGGGCGTCGTAGACGGAGGAAAGCCAGGATGCGCGAAAGACAAGGGGCGGGATCAGCGCCATGCCGAAGGCCAACAGGATGATCGCCGGCGTGTAGTACTTGGCGAACCGGTCCACGAAGGCCTGGGTCGGGGCCCGCTGCTCCTGGGCCTCCTCCACCAGCGCGATGATCCGGGCCAGGGTGGTATCCTCCGCCCGCTTGGTGACCCGGACTTCCAAAGCGCCCTCCCCGTTGATCGAACCGGCAAAGACTTCGCCGCCCGGCTCCACGGGAACCGGGACGGACTCCCCCGTGATCGCGGCCCGGTTGACGGTGGAACGGCCGGCAACCACCACCCCGTCCATGGCCAGCTTTTCTCCGGGTTTCACCCGCATGATGTCCCCGATCGCCACCTCTTCGACGGGCAGAACCCGTTCCTTTCCGCCCCGGAGGACAACGGCTTCCCTGGGGGCCCACTCCGTCAGGGATTTCAGCGAACGACGGGCCCTGTCGACGGTATAAGCCTGCAGGGTTTCGCTGACGCCGAACAGAAAAGCGACCACCGCCGCTTCCTCCCAGTAGCCGATGGCCACCGCGCCGGCGACGGCGACGGTCATCAGGGTGTTCATGTCAAACCGGAGCTTGAGAAGACCGGGAAATCCCTTCCGGGCCGTTTCCCACCCGCCGACCGCCGTCGCCAGGAGGAACAGCCCGATCGTCAGGGGAGACGGGGCGTCAAGCCCTTGCGACAGGAGGGCCAGCAGCAAAAATCCCAAAGAAAGGGCGGTCAGCCGAACCTGCCGGTTTCCGAGCCAGAAATGGGCATTCCGCTCCTCGTCTTCCCGAACCACCCGGATGTCGTCAAAGGCGCCCAGCCGGTTGATCTCGGCGGGAGAGAGCCTTTTCCCGACAATGGTGATTTTGGAGGCGCCGAAGTTGACCCGGGCATCCACCACCCCGGGGACTTGCTTCACCTTCTGCTCAAACTGAGCAGCGCAATCCGCTCAGGTAAGTCCGCTCAACCTGTAGATGTACTTCTCCTGTTGCGACAACTCCGTCACCTCCTGCTTTCCGCGTCGTGCTCCATCGCGTGCTCCATCGCGATGGCGAGAATTTGCCGGACATGTTCATCCTTCAGGGAATAAAACACCAGTTTCCCTTCCTTCCTGCTTTTGGCCAGACCCAGGTTTTTCATCAGGCGGAGGTGATGGGAAGCGGACGCAACGGTGGTCTCCAGGACATGAGCCACATCGCAGACGCACAGCTCCCCATCCTCCATCAAGGCACAGGCGATTTTCAGGCGCGTCGGATCCGCCAGCGCCTTGAACACGGGGACCAAAGGTTCCGTTTCCGGAAGCCGCTCCTTGATCCGCCGCACTTTCTCCGGGTCATGACAAAAAACCTCGCACACATCGTCCCGCTTTGAAGAGGACATGACCGCACTCCCCATTCAGGCATTTCTCAGGATAAGGATAACAAATCCCCCTCTTCACTTCAACAGTCAAATGAATGTTAGAATGAATAATGCCTGAAGGGGTGCCGGCAGTTTTTCTTCCAAATCAAATCCGCCCGGCACCCTCACAAGCCCGATTCATCCCTCTTTCAGCTTCATCCGAAGCAGTTTGTCGTCCCCCGGCCTCGGATCGCCGCGGCCGTCGGTGTTGTTGGTCAGAAGATACAGATATCCGTCCCGGATCGCCACGTCGCGCACCCGACCCAGGCCTTCCAGAAAAACCTCCGACGTCCGCCGCTTCACATCGAAAACCCGGACCTGTTCGCCCCGCAGGCACGCCACATACACCTTTTCCCCCGAAACGGCCAGCCCGGAGGGGGCCCAGGTATCGGAGCCGGAGTGGAACAGGGGGCGCTCCATCCCCTTCCGTCCCTGATCCCCGATGATCTCCGGCCAGCCGTAGTTTTTTCCCGGCTTGATCCGGTTGATCTCATCGTGCCCCGAGGGCATCCCCGACGGGCCGTGCTCGGAAGCGTACAGCACCCCGTCATCGGACCAATCCAGCCCCTGGGGATTGCGATGTCCCCAGGAATAAACCGGCGAGCCGGGGAACGGGTTGTCCGCGGGAACGGTACCGTCCAGCTTGAGCCGCAGGATTTTCCCCCCGAGGCTGCGCGGCTCCTGGGCGCTCTCCTCGTCTCCCGCATCGCCTGTGGTGATGTAGAGGCGTTCATCCGGCCCCACCCGGAGGCGGCCGCCGTTGTGAATCGCACCCCCGGGAATCCCTTCGAGAAGGGAACGGACTTCCCTCCACCCCCGGTCGGTCTCCTCAAGCAGAACCACCCGGTTGAGGAGGCGATTCCCCTCGCGGTAGGTGTGATAGGCGTAGGCCCGCCGGGTTTTCTCGAAATCCGGGGCCAAAGCCATTCCCAAAAATCCGCCCTCCCCCTCCTGGACCACCGGACGCGAAAGGGAAAGGGGCTGGCGTTCCTTTTTGCCGCCGCGGACCTTGACGATACTGCCTTCCCTTTCGGTGATGTAGATATCCTCGCCCGCAAACTCGATCTCCCAGGGAGTCGCCAACCCTTCGGCCACGGTTTCGACGGAAGGCGAACCGCCTTCTCCCTTGCCCTCCCCCGGACTTGGCTGCGTCCCCTTGTCCCCGGGAGAGGAGCACGCCGCCATAAAAGAAAACAAGAGAGCCAACAGCACCCTCCTGTTCCAATGCCCCAGCATTTCCATGCACCGCCCCGGATTGTATTCGCTTTCCAGCGGGGATCGGATCAGCCGTGAACCTTTTCCGCCAAGTAGCGGCCTTCGATTTCCAGGTAGAGAATGTTCAAATCACTGATCCGGCTGGACAAGTCATTCATCTCGTCGATCAGGGAGTAGAAGGTTTCATCGTCCTCCGCCTGTTTCAGCTCCTCGTAACAGGCCATGTACCGCTTTTCAAAGGCCTTGACCTGAGCCGGAATCTGGGCCGCCATCTCCTGATAGCGAGCCGCCAATTCCGCCCTTTCCGCATCCGTCAAGCGGTCGGGATCGGCGCGGAGGACCAGGCGGCGGATATTGAGGCGGGGGTCAAAGCGCCATTCGTAGATGGAATCTGCCATATCTTTTCCTCCGGATGCACGTTTTCTAAGACGATGATAAGGGAAAAGGGCCCGATTGGCAAACGGAGGAATCAGGCAATCAACGCCGCCGGACCAGGGATTTGCTTTCGAGATGATGCAGCCGTTGGTCGACAAAGGAGCGGTATTCCGGGAGGAGATAAGGAAGCATCGCTTTCAACACGTCGATCCCGTCCTGCACCCGGCCCGCCTCTTCCAGGGCTTGCACGTAGTCCAGCCCGGCAAAGGGAGTGGCGAAGGTGGGCACCCAGAACTTCCGGCAGAAATCGATCACTTCATCGCGCAATCCCCGCTGGCGCATTTTGGCGGTCGACGTCATCACCGCCACTTCTTCCTCGTAACTCGGGGGCTCCTTCTCCCCTCGCATGCCGCGGGTGACTTCCACCGCCGCTTCAAACCACCGGAGGGCTTCCGGGATTTGGTCCTTCTCCAAATGAAGCCGTCCCAGCTCCAATTGCGGCCAAAAGGCCCCCGCAATCTCCGCAAAGGGCTCAAGCGCGGGCACCGGATCCTCCTTCTTTTCCTGATACAGCTCCACCAACCAGCGCAAGGCCATCTCCTGATTGGGCTCCAGGCTGAGTCCCTGCCTCAGCGCGGAAAGGGCCCCCTCCCGGTCGCCGCGGCGGGAATACACCCGGGCGAGAAACGTGTGGGCGACTCCCCGCTTGGGGTACTTTTCGATACATTCCAACAACAGTTTTTCCGCCCCGACGTCATCCCCCTTGCGAAGGAGCACCGCCGCCTTCAACACAAGGGTCCCCTCGTCGCGCCGATACAGTTCCAGCAGACGGTCCGCCCCTTTTTCCGCCTCTTCGATAAAACCGTCCCGAAAAATTTGAACCACAAATTCGTAGAGCTCCTGGGGGTTGTCCCATTCGGCTTTCAGATTTTCCGGAATCACATGATTTCGAAACTCTTCCCGGTCAAACCAGATGGGCCGCCCAAGACTGTCAAACAATGGAACCTTCGCTTTCACGCCCCCATCCTCCAATCGATTGGATGGAATTTTGTCCCTACTGAATGAGTGCTTATTCAACTCCATTATAACAAAAGAGCCGATATTGGAGTCAGAAAAAAATTTAACTGATTTCTAAATAATTCATTCATTCCAGACCCCGTTTCGTATCCTCCTCCCGTGCGCCCGCAACCGGTCTTTGTCGACGTAGAGGTAAAGAAAACAGGAAAGAGGGCCGAGGGGAGTAAAGACGGTCCGCACCACGCGCTCGTACGTGTTCCGCGGATCGCCCGGCCCGTAAAAATCCTCCAAACGGTCGATGCGCTTCAGCCGATCCCGGTCAACGCGATAAACTTCGCCACGGACGATCCCCCTGCCCGGAATCATGGCGGGATAGCCCAGTCCCGTATCGTAGAGCAGCCCCCGTGTCCACGCCCGATCCGCCACGAGCGGCGCTCCTTCGAGAAAGTGATGATATTTTCGCCCGGCGCGCAAACTCCCGTAAACAAACAGATTCACCGCTTTCCCTCCCCGTCAGCCGATCAGCGGCTGTTCCTCCGGATAGCGGTAGGGCGGCTTCGTCATGCGACGGCTGATGGCATAAACCAGGGTGACCGGCCCCAATCGCCCCGCGAACATGGTCAAAATCAACAAAGTTTTTTCCAAGGTCGTCAGACGGCTTGTCAGGCCGAGGGAAGATCCGTTGATGGCAAAGGCGGAAGAAGCCTCGTACAAAAGCCCCAGAAAATGGGCATGATGGTATCCCGAAACCAAAAGCAAAACCGTCACGACCACCACCAGCGTCAGCGACATCACGGTGACCGTCAGCGCCTTGTACACCTGCCGGTGGGGAATCCTCCGGCGGAAAACCACCACATCGTCCCGTCCCCGGATCATGCCCCACACCGCCAGCAGAATGACGGCGAAGGTGGTGACCTTGATCCCCCCCGCCGTCGAATTGGGCGCCCCTCCGACAAACATGAGCAGAATCATCAAAAATTGCGTCGGGGGATGCAGGGAAGACGCATCCAGCGTGAGAAATCCCGACGTTCTCGAGGCCGCCGCCAGAAACAGCCCGGCCAGCACCTTGACGGGAGCAGGAAAAGGGCCCAAGGTGTCCGGGTTCTCCCATTCGATCAGCAGAAACAGCGCCGTTCCGATCAGAACCAACAGTCCCGTCACCGTCAGCACCAGTTTGGAATGAAGGCTGAGCCGCCGGGAGCGGCGGTATTGCATCAATTCGAGGAGCACGACAAACCCGAGGCTTCCGAGAAGCACCAGGGAAAGGACGACAAGATTGACCACCGGGTCCGCCGCATACAGGGTCAGGCTGCCGAACTTCCGCTCATCCCCGAACAGGTCGAATCCCGCGTTGTTGAAGGCGGATACCGCATGAAAAACGCTGTAATAGATTCCCTTTCCCCACCCCCATTCCGGAACCCACCGCAGAGCGAGGAGGAAGCTTCCGATTCCTTCGATCACCGCCGTGATGATGAGCACATACAAGACCAGCCGGACGATCCCCTCCAGGTTCAGCTGGTCCATCGCCTCCCGCAGGATGAGCCGTTCCTTCACGCTGATCCTTTTGCCCAGCAGGACGGCGATCAGGGTGGTGAAGGTCATCAATCCCAACCCGCCGATCTGGATCAAGACCAGGATCACCAGTTCGCCGAAGGTGCTGAAGGTGGTGGCGGTATCCCTCACCACCAGCCCCGTGACGCAGACGGCGGAAGTGGCGGTGAACAGGGCGTCGACCGGAGGAAGGGGCTCGCCGCTTTCCGTGGCGTAGGGCGTCATCAACAGGAGGGCGCCGATCAGGATGGTGAGGGCCGAACCGAACACCAGGATCTGCGACGGATTGTAACTCCGGGTTTTTGCCGAATCCATCAGTCCAGTTCCTTTCTCATTTCCGGGTTCCTGTGATATACTGATTTGGTAAACCGATCAAGAAGAACGAAGGAATTTCCCCGTCTCAGGGCGCGACGCCCGCTGATTTTACATTAAATTCCAAGTGATTCGGGATATGTGTGATTATACTATGGATTGAGCGGAAATTACAAGAAATCGGCCTTCGTGGGCTTTAAACGGGAGGATTCGCCATTATGAGCCGCAAAAAGGAACGGGTGGTCGTCGGGATGTCCGGCGGCGTGGACTCCTCCGTTGCCGCCCTGCTCCTCAAGGAACAGGGATATGAAGTGATCGGCCTTTTCATGAAAAACTGGGATGACTCCGATGAGACCGGCCACTGCACCGCCGCCGAGGATTTCGAGGACGTCCGGAGGGTCGCATCCCACCTCGGCATTCCCTACTACTCGGTCAACTTCGAAAAGGAGTACTCCGAACGCGTCTTTTCCCACTTCCTTGAGGAATACCGGCGAGGGCGGACGCCCAATCCGGACATCCTCTGCAACCGGGAGATCAAATTCGGCGAATTCCTGAACAAGGCTCTCCAGTTGGGGGCCGACCGCATCGCCACCGGACACTACGCCCGCCTGGCGGAGGAGGGCGGGGAATACCGACTGCTTCGCGGCGCCGATCCCGACAAGGATCAGAGCTATTTCCTCTACGCCCTGAATCAGGAGCAACTGTCCAAGGCGATCTTTCCCATCGGGCACCTGCGCAAGCGGGAAGTGCGGGAAATCGCCGAAAAGGCGGGTCTTCCGACGGCCAAGAAAAAGGACAGCACGGGCATCTGCTTCATCGGGGAACGCAATTTCAAGGAGTTCCTGAGCCAATACCTTCCCGCCCAGCCCGGAGAGATGCGGACCCTCTCCGGCGAGTACAAGGGGCGCCATGACGGGCTGATGTACTACACCCTGGGGCAGCGGCGCGGCCTGGGCATCGGCGGGTCCGGCACCGGGGAACCCTGGTTCGTGGTGGGAAAAGATCTGGAAAGGAACATCCTGTACGTGGAACAGGGGCGCGATCACCCCGCCCTCTATTCCGACGGGTTGATCGCCACCGACGTCCATTGGATCGGAAAGCGGCCGCCGGAATCCCCCTTCACCTGCACGGCCAAATTCCGTTACCGGCAGAAGGATCAGGAAGTGACCGTCTTCCCGTCGGCGGACCGCCGCTGGCTGGTCCGCTTTGCAAAGCCCCAGTGGGCGGTCACTCCGGGGCAGTCGGTGGTCTTCTACGACGGGGAGGTCTGCCTGGGCGGCGGAATCATCGACCAGACCTTCAAGGGGGAAAAGCCGGAACCGGCAAAGACGACTCCTCTGCTCCAGGAAAGCAAATAAAGAGGGTTTCCAAAAGAAAAAAGGCGACGCCGCAGGAGGCTGTCGCCTTTTTTGTGCACCGCCAAACCGCGATCAAAGGTTATTTCACCCGGAAATGGTAGGGAATCCGGATCGACTTGCCGTCTTTGGCCTGGATCACGATATAGCCCTGGACGTCCTGACCCGCCTGTTTCCCCTTCGTCAGCGGCGTGACGGTGAACTGGGCGGTCTTTCCGCGTTGGACCGGCAAGGTCTTCTTGCTCACCTGCACGTTCTTGCTGTCGGCCGAAATCCGGTACACCTGGTTGGAACCGGTCGTGTTCTTCAGGGTCACCTGGAGGGCGACCTCCGCGTCTTTCTTTCCTTTCCCCTTGCCTTTTCCCTTCTCGGGCTTCAGGGGAACCTCCTTGAAGCTGAGGCTGGCGGGATCGGCCATGGCCACCGGCTTCAGCGCGGCTCCCACATCGATGATCCCGGCCCCCACTTCCAGGGGCAGCGGATCGCTGGCGGGATCCTTGGCGGTTCCCATCAGCGCCGCCTTGATCTCCCGCGGCGTCCAGTCGGGGTGCGCCTGCTTCAGCAGCGCCGCCGCGCCGGCCACGTGGGGGGTCGCCATGGACGTCCCGTTGTAGGAAGCGAGCTCCCCGCCCGGCACGCTGGAGTATACGTTGACACCCACCGCCGCCACGTCGGGCTTCAGGGTCATGTTCACCGTCGGACCCCGGGAGGAGAACTGGGCGATGAGCCGGTCGTTGTCGGTCTCAAACTCCTCCACCTGCCGGGGTTCCAACACCGCCGAGGCGTTTTGCGCCTCCAGGATCGCCTGTCCGTCTTCCATCGACACCATCACCACGGGGATGGTGACGATCTCTTCCACCAGCATCGCCGTCGGATCGCCGGGGCTGTTGTTGATGAGGATCACCCCGACGGCCCCCTTTTGCTGAGCGGCCAAGGCCTTTTCGGTGAAGGTGCAATCCCCCCGGTGGATCACGGCAATCTTCCCGGTGAGATCGCCGGCGATGCCGCTGCAGGCCTTACCGTCACCGTCCGGCACCACGGCCAGGGGGGCCTCCACCCGCGATGTGACCTGACCGCCCGGATCGGAAGTTCCCGCCGGCAGGGTCTTTTCCTCGCCGTCCAGGTTGACGGTGATCGGGAAGCCGAAGAAGTGTTTGTTGGAAACGGCCGCCACCGTAATGGCCTCATCCGCCGTTCCGGGAGACGCCACCGTCTGAGGTCCGGGACCTTCGTTGCCGGCGGCGATCACCATCGTCATTCCGGCGTCACTGGCCGCATTCACCACTTCCGCCAGCAGGTCGAAGCCGGGTTCCGCCGTGCCGCCCAGGCTCAAGTTGGCCACATCCATCCCGTCCCGGACGGCATCCTCCACGGCCTTGGCGATGTAGATGCTTTCCGCGGAACAGTCCTCACAGGGGAAGACGTTGTAGTTCCCGAGGTACGCCTTGGGAGCCACGCCGCTCAGGGGGCTCTTCGCCCGGCCCTGGGGATCGACATATCCCGACACACCGGCGATGGTCCCCGCCACGTGGGTTCCGTGGCCGTTCAGGTCCTCGGGGGTGGGATCATCGGGTGTTCCCTTCACATCCGGGGAATACACCCGCGCGACGATCACCTTGTTGCTGGTGAACCGCTCGTCCCCCTTCGGGTAACCTTCCGGAACCGGCAGCGAAGGATCCTTCAGGAAGGGATGGTCGGGATCGATCCCGGTGTCGATCACCGCCACCTTGACTCCGGAACCGTTGTAACCCGCCTTCCACGCGGGGGCGTCGTTGATGATGCCGTGGCTGGCGTTCATCGCCGGCCGATAGGAGATGCTCTTCACCACTTTTTTGACGCCGGGCCCCTTGGCCAGCTTCTTGGCCGTCTCCTTGTCCGCCTTGACGGCCAGCCCGTTCATCGTCAGCTGGTACTCCAACACCACCTTGGCCTTCGGGGCGTTTTTCTTCATCCAACTCTTGAGATCCTGACGCTCCTCCTCCAAATGCTTCGCATAAGAACGGGTGGCCGCCGATTGGACGTTCAGCTTTTTCCCTTCCTCGGGCCGGGTGGCTTTCAGGCCCTCGATGCCCCCCTCATAGGAGGCCACAGGGGGAGATTCCAGCTGGACGTAGTAATAGTCCTCTCCGCCGCTGTCCCCCTTTTCCGGGGCGTCCGCCGGATTCACCCGGGCGAGCGCAGGCGACGCCATTCCCGAAAAAGCGATAAGTACCGACAAACACAGGACGACCAACAGCTGGAAATGTCGACGCATCCATGCCCCTCCCCGAATATTGGAAACTCTTGTGCCTTACGAAATCCTTCATACGACATAAAGATGAAAAATTCCTCCTTGAAAAAATAAAACGAATCATCCCCCGGCGGCATCGCGGGGTTTTACGCCCTTTGCCTTTCGCGCCCTTTTATGGTACATTGGTTATACCATACAGGGGTATAGTATTTTTCGCATAACAATTTCGGATAACAATGGGATCCTTTAGGGATTCTGAAAATAAACCGTTCCTGGAGAGGTGAAGGATGCAGGTCGACAAAGGCGATTTGCTGAGGCGGCTCAGGAAGATCGAAGGTCAGGTGCGGGGCGTGCAGAGGATGATCGAGGAAGACCGGTACTGCATGGACATTCTCGTTCAGCTGGCCGCGATCAAGTCGGCGACCCACAACATCGGCCTGGCGATCCTGGAGGGTCACACCAAGCGCTGTGTCAGCAATGCGATCCGCTCAGGGGACGGCGAACAGGCGATCAACGAGATGATGGAGGTCTTGCGTTCCTTCGTCAAATAGGGGGGACATGAGGTGGCCGACAAGCGATTGACGATGGAGATCAAGGGGATGACCTGCGCCGCCTGCGCGAGCCGGATTGAAAAGGGGCTCCGACGGATGGCGGGCGTGGTGGATGCCCAGGTCAATCTGGCGCGGGAGAGGGCGTCGGTGGTCTACGACGACGATCGGTTGTCGCCGGTCGAGGTGGCCGACAAGATCCGCGACCTGGGATACGACGTGGTGACGGAAAAGGCGGAACTGGACATCCGCGGCATGACCTGCGCCGCCTGCGCCCGCCGCATCGAAAAGGGCCTGGCCCGGCTGGAGGGGGTGATCCGCGCCGACGTCAACCTGGCGACGGAGCGGGGTACGGTGGAATACTACCCGGCGGCCTTGGACGTGGCGGAAATCGTGAAAAAGGTGAAGGATCTCGGCTATGACGCCTCCCCCCGGAAAGACCGGGCAAACCTTCGGGAGGCGGAAATCCGCGTCCAGAAGCGGCGCTTTCTCATCGCCGCCTTCCTGTCGGCGCCCCTTCTCTGGAGCATGCTTCACATGGGGGGCCCCCTCTCCGTCCTGGTCCCCGATCTCCTGATGAACGGCTACGTCCAGTGGCTGCTGGCGACGCCGGTCCAGTTTTACGCGGGGTGGCCCTTCTACCGCGGCGCCTACAAGAACCTGAAAAACGGATCGGCCAATATGGACGTCCTGGTGGCCCTGGGCACCTCCGCCGCCTACTTTTACAGCCTGTACCTCCTCCTGACCGGCGGAGACGCCTTTTACTTCGAAACCTCGGCGATCATCATCACCCTGATCCTGCTGGGCAAGCTCCTGGAAGCCGTCGCCAAGGGGAGGACGTCCGAGGCGATTCAAAAGCTGATGGGGCTGCGCGCCAAGACGGCCGTGGTGATCCGGGACGGGCGCGAAAGGGAGATCCCGGTGGAGGAGGTGGAGAAGGGCGACCTGATCCGCGTCCGCCCCGGGGAAAAGATCCCCGTCGACGGAGTGGTGGTGGAAGGCCGCTCCGCCGTCGATGAATCGATGCTGACGGGGGAAAGCATCCCCGTGGACAAACAGCCCGGGGACGAGGTGATCGGAGCGACGATCAACAAACACGGCACCCTCACCTTCCGGGCGACCAAGGTGGGCAAGGAGACGGCCCTGGCCCAGATCATCCGCGTCGTGGAGGAAGCGCAGGGAGCCAAGGCGCCGATCCAGCGGTTGGCCGACCGCATCTCCGGAGTGTTTGTTCCGGTGGTGGTGCTGATCGCGATCGGAACCTTCCTCCTGTGGTATCTTGCCCTGGACCCGGGCAACATCGAACGGGCGATCCTCAACCTGACCGCCGTCCTGGTCATCGCCTGCCCCTGTGCCCTGGGGCTTGCCACCCCCACTTCGATCATGGTGGGAACCGGCAAGGGGGCCGAGGTCGGAATCCTGTTCAAGGGCGGTCAGCATGTGGAAAACGCGCACCGGATCGACACCGTCGTCCTGGATAAGACGGGGACGATCACCAAAGGGGAACCGGAAATGACCGACGTCCGCCCCCTTGGAAATCGAACGGAAGAGGAGCTCCTGCGCCTGGCCGCATCGGCGGAAAAACCGTCGGAACACCCCCTGGCCCAGGCGATCGTTCGCGGCGCCCGGGAGCGGGGCATCGAACCGACGGCCGCCGAAAATTTTCAGGCGGTGCCCGGCAAGGGGATTGAAGCCGTCGTCGACGGCCGGAGAGTGCTCATCGGAACCCGGAAGTGGTTGGAGGAAAACGGCGTGGACACCGCCGCCGCCGAAACGGCGATGGAAACCCTCGAGGAGCAGGGCAAGACGGTGATGCTGGTCGCCGCGGACGGCAAGCCGGCCGGGTGGATCGCCGTCGCCGACACCGTCAAACCCACTTCGGCGGACGCGATCCGGGAACTGAAACGAATGGGCCTTCAGGTCTGGATGCTGACCGGGGACAACGAACGGACGGCCCGGGCCATCGCCCGCCAAGCGGGCATCGAGCACATCCGGGCGGAGGTGATGCCCGGGGACAAGGCGGAGGAAGTGAAGCGCCTCCAGGCGGAAGGACGGAAGGTGGCCATGGTGGGGGACGGCATCAACGATGCCCCCGCCTTGGCCGTCGCCGACATCGGGATGGCCATCGGCACCGGCACGGACGTGGCCATCGAAACCGCCGATGTCACCCTGATGCGCGGAGACCTGCGGGCCATCCCCGCGGCGATCCGCCTGAGCCGCCTGACGATGCGCAACATCAAGCAAAACCTCTTCTGGGCCTTCTTCTACAACGCCGTCGGCATCCCCGTCGCCGCGGCCGGTTATCTGGCGCCCTGGCTGGCCGCCGCCGCCATGGCCTTCAGCTCCGTGTCGGTGGTCAGCAATTCCCTGCGACTGAAGCGCGTCAAAATCTGAAAGGACAACGGGAGGATGATCGAGATGGCAACGGTAACCCTCAAAGTGGAAGGCATGAGCTGCAACCATTGCAAAGAGGCGGTGGAAGGATCCCTGAAAAAACTGCCCGGCGTGAAAAGCGCCGTGGTGGATCTGGACGCGAAGACGGCCACCGTCACCTATGAGGAAGGCGCCGTAAGCGTGGATCAAATGAAGAAAGCCGTGGAGGACCAGGGATACGACGTGGTTTGAAGGCGGGACGCGGCGCACGGGACCCCGGCTTTCCATCTCCTGAAAACCGAAGTCCGGCCGATCCACCGGATGCTGCAGGCCGTCGGGATGGAGTCGATTCCCTGGCTGACCGGTCCCTTCCGGACCAAGGGGGCCATCCTGTTGATCCAGCTCCGGCTGGGCTTTCCCTTCAATCTCGCCCTGTGCACCGTCCTGCAGACGATTCCCATGGCTCTCCCAACCGCCCGCGGCCGCCAAGGGCCGCAGGAGCTTTCCGCATATCGACGAACGACCAGGGGGAAAGGCTCCCTGGTCATCTTTTTTGCTCAGGCAAATCCTCCGCCGAGATCCGCCGCGGAAGCAGTCCGTCGCCTCCGACACGGGGTTGACCCCGCCCACGCAGGAGGCCGCGCCTTCAACGGGTTCGGCCCTTCCGCCGAATTCCCGAAGCCCGGTTGAAACCCATGGGTTCCGCCGGACGCGCCAAGGTAGCCCGTGCCCTTTGCAACCGGAGGAAATAGAAATCTCACACCACGCCCCATCCACGGGTGCGGCCATCCCCCTTGCACCCTCGGTTGAACAGGATGAACGCGCAGACGGCCTCTTCGCGGCCGCCAAGGGACAAAGTGGAAACCGCGGCAAAGGATTCGGGAAGAACGTGGCGGCGTTCGGCGGGAGCGGACAAAATCCACCCTCCGCCGGCATTCCGCCGCATCCCCCTCCCCTTCCCCAGCCATTCGTACCGCGTCGATTTCCCCCTTTGGCCGCAGCGACCCCTCCAGCACCTTTCCCCTGGCTGCGGAAAACCGCTGCACCGCCATGGCCCCTGTCCCCGCTCATTTCCGCCTCTCCACGTGCAAGCGGGCCTGTCTGTCAATTTCCGGCTCAACTCCTGCCGTCTCTCCACTTTTCCCCCTGCATGCCCGGCCGATCCATCGCCGGTTTGCAAGCAGTCCATCCGCCCCTTCCAAGCCTCGCTTTTTCCCCGCCTGGGAGAGGGCTTTCCGGCCGCGAAACGGCTGAATCTGACGGTGAACGGCAAAGAGGGCCGGCGCGCTTCCCCCGAACCCGGCCTATCGCTGCAGAAAGACGCCTTTCTGTTCGCCGCCGCTTTTCACGTTTGACCCGTTCACCGCCGGATCGATCGCCGATGATCCGTGCGGGCCGCACCCGGAGGACCCTATTCCGTCGCTTTCATGCCCCGATGCCGCCTCTCCGGCAGCCCCCCAGAAAGGCCGCGTTTCGCCCCGCTCGTCTTTTCAATCGTTGACAACCCCCGGCCCGGCCTTTATCATTTAATTAGTTAGACTAACTAATTAAAGGGGGATTCTCTTGACCCGTCAAGACAGCATCGGCGCTTTGATCCACCGGATCGCCCGCTCCTCCATCAAGGCTCTCCAGGCTGAACTGGAGCCCCTGGGTCTGACGGCGGCCCAGTTTTTCATCCTCCAGTGTCTCTCCCGGGAAACGGGACAAACCCAGAAGGCGCTGGCGGAGCATCTGGAAATCACGTCGCCCTCGCTGACCGCCATGCTCAAACCCCTGGAGGAAAAAGGGCTGATCCGGCGGGAAACCGATTCGCGGGATGCCCGGGCCAAGCTGATCTATCTGACCGATGAGGGAAAGAAGTTTCTCCGTCACAGAATCCTCCCGACCGTCCGCCGGTTGGAGGAGCGGCTGCTGTCCGGCTTTTCCGACCGGGAGAGACAAATGCTCGCCGGAGAACTGGAGCGGATGGCCGAAAACGTGAAGGAATACGAAAAGGAGTGCCGGGCCGCCCGCTCCGGCCCGAAGATATAGGAAAGCCGTGAATGGGGAGGGAGCTTTTTTGGGGTTGATCGGCCGATTTTTCCGGCAGTTTCAGAGACCGGAAGACAGCTTTTTGGGCCATGCCGCCGGTCGGCTGATGGCGGCCACCACCGGCGGCCGCAACGAGTGGACCTTGTCCCTGCTCAAAATCCGGCCCTGCGACCGGATTCTGGAAATCGGCTACGGCCCCGGGGTGGGAATCCTTCTGGCAAGCCGGATGGTCCCGGAAGGAACCGTGGTGGGCATCGATCCCTCCGAAGCGATGCGGAAACAGGCGGAACGGCGCAACCGCCGGGCCGTCCGGGAGGGGAAGGTTCGCCTTTTCACCGGAAACATTGAAGACTGGCCCGGATTCGACCATTCCTTCACCCGGATCTTCTCCGTCAACTCCGCCCCCTTTTGGACCGACCGCATCCGCGTGTTTCAAAAACTGCACGGTTGGCTGGAACCGGGGGGATTGATAGCCCTCACTTTTCAGCCGGTCGGAAAGGATGCCCCCGATCCGGAAGCGACTTGCGAGCAGCTGACCGATGAAATGAAACAGGCCGGTTTTGTTCGGATCCGGCGGGAAACCAAACCGTTCCGGAG
Source organism: Planifilum fulgidum (assembly GCF_900113175.1). Taxonomy (NCBI): domain Bacteria; kingdom Bacillati; phylum Bacillota; class Bacilli; order Caryophanales; family Thermoactinomycetaceae; genus Planifilum; species Planifilum fulgidum. The sequence goes on from NZ_FOOK01000006.1 coordinate 150,175, forward strand.
CGCGCCGGCGGTCTGCCTCGTCGCCGAAAGGGAGCAATCGCGATGACTTCAAGAGAAAAGCCCCCGGCGGGGGCTTGAGGCTGTTGACAAAGAAGGGTCAACAGCCTTTTTTGTTGAATTCGGAATAAAACAATTCCGAAGGAAGGTTTTTATATGTTCAGGACGAACCCATCCAGGGAATTTCAACCCGAAACAGTCAACATAGAAGACCTTGTTCCCCAAGATCACTTGCTTAGAAAAATCAATGAAACCATCGACTTTTCGTTTATCGCGGAAAAATGCCGCCCCTTGTATTGTCAAGATAATGGGCGTCCTTGCATCGATCCGGTCATGCTGTTCAAAATGCTTTTGATCGGTTATTTGTACGGAATTCGTTCGGAAAGACGCCTCATTGAGGAAATCCGGGTCAACAT